>CANQAH010000102.1 GCA_947588885.1 uncultured Clostridia bacterium | reverse complement strand
TAAGTGATGGAAATATGCATTTGGAAGAAGGAGATTTTATTAAAGGCATAAAAAATTTTAATGATTATTTACCAAGTTTGTTACGAGATGGAGTAAAAGGTGGCGAATTCAATCAAGAGTACTCACACTCAGATATGACCCCACTAGATGCTGATTTTGGGTATATATCCCGAGCAAATGTTGCTACTCCTAATCAAACAGATTCTCAAATAATTTCTCGAACAATCAGTGCTGTATACGGACCCGATTATTTAGTTTTAAAAAATTATGCCGAAAGATTACATGATAGAAGCGAAGAAAGCTTTGATACAGAAGGAGCTTTTACAGGTTCACCTGATTATTATAATGAAGGCACAGGTTCACTTACAGATTCTAGATACATAAGAACTGGTATTCCTACATTAGATATTGACTATATAGTAAGTGATAGATGGAATCCTTTTTACGGGTATGAAATGGCTATGGCAGGAGTATATATTCCAGTAATTGATCAAACTGGAGAAGTAGTATTCTCTTCTGATGATTATAAAAAAATTCGTGAACAAATGAGAGGATTGTCTTACTATAATGCTGACGATCTTGAAGTCAGTGAAAAAGCTCAAAATATGGATGCCTTATTCGCAGCTTATAAAAAAATAGGTCAAGAGTCAGGAAAGAAAGAAGAACAAGTAGATAGCGAAATAGAAGCTGTAAAAGGTTTGATTAGCGGAAAACCAGATGAAATTACATCACACAAAAAAGCAGCAACTACAAAATTTATACAAGATTTTTTCTTAAGTAAAGGCATAATAGTTACAGATGATCTTAGTCAAAACTTATCTTCAAAATCAATAGAATTAATAGACACAGGGTCAACTGGTAGAGGAACTAACGTTCCAGGAGATGGTGATTTTGATTTTATGCTTAGACATAATATATCACCAGACATTATAAGCGAGCTATCTGGAATTGTTAGTCCAATGACTACTGGTGAATTTAAAGATCTTGGTACTGAAGGATTCCGAGCTAAAGGTACTGTTTTGCCAACTGGTGAAAAAGTTGATATTGATATTACAGTTGCCAAAAAAAATTTATCCCTAATGTATTCAAGTGATATGAGTGTACGTGATAGATTAGATAATATTAAAGAAAAAGATCCCGAAAAATATAAATTGGTACAAGCAAATATTATAATGGCAAAAAAATTGTTAAAAGCAAAAGGTATTTATAAGAAATATGGAAGTGATGGAGCAACTGAACATGGAGGCTTTGGTGGAATTGGAGTTGAAAACTGGATTCTTCAAAATGGTGGTTCATTTGAACAAGCTATTTCCACTTTTTTAGATGCTGCACGTGAAGCAAAAGCAGAAGATCCAAATAACAGTACAGTATATACAAGATTCAAAAAAAAGTATCCTATTTATGACTTTGGATTTAATCATAAAGAATCAACAGCCGTTAGACATGATAATTTTAGTTCATTTTTTAACAATAATCCTGATATAGGATTTAATTATGTTGTGCAATCTTTATCAGAAATTCAAAGAGAAATAGAATTAGAAAAACAAAAACAAGAATCACAAGATTTAGAATCTCCATTATTAAAAAGTATTTCTGCAGAAGGATATGCTGAAGCTGGTTCTAAAAGAAGTGCTTTAAGAACAAAGTTTAGCTTTTCTAAAGTGCGCAGCATGGTATCAAAATTTATGTCAACTCAAAGTATTGATAAAAACGAACCAAGTTTGGGAGAAATATAAACTAATTGCAGTATGCTAAAAAATAAGCATACTGCTTTAAAATAGAAGAGGAATATATATGTTAGGAAAATTTTTTGAATGTGAAGCAAACAGAAATGATAAATATTATCGAGTTATACAGACATTAAAAAAATATAGTGATGGTAGAAATTTTCCAATAGATGAAATAGTTGTTGCAGATAAAAAAGTAAATTTAAATGCAACAAAACAAGCTGAAATGGGAGGGTTTCATATTTCTACATATGATTATATTTTTAGATGGCTTATTAGAGGAGATACTTTGTGCGAAGTTAAGATTCCAGAAGATAGTAAAATCTATAAAACTATTAGTGCCAATGGTATATATATTTCTGAAAAAATCATTTTAACAAATCCTAAAAAAATAAATGATGATTTTGCAATGGAATTATATAAAAGTTCTAATCTTCCAGAAATCTCTTATTTTAAAGCAATGACAGCTTGCGCAATATGTGGTTATATAAACACAGCTCTAAAAGTGTGCGAAGATAAAGTAAATGCTCAAAATGTAAATACTGCTATATCAGAATTTGAAGATTTTTGCCAAAGAAGAAAAGAAGAAAAATATGTAAAGAATCCATTAGAAATGAAGAATGTAAAAATTTTATATAATAAATTAAAAGAATTTAAACAAAATCATGAGAAAGTGATGAATGGGATGAAACATCTACTAAAAGAGGAAAATTGAAATTGGAATAGAGGAGATATAGCTATGGGAGAGCCACAATAAGAAAATGATTTATTCTTTGTAAGTAATATAACTTGTTGTCTTAAATTTCAAATTCAAAAAAAATTATAAAATAAAAATTAAGATTTAATATAAAATGAGAATATAAATAATTAACGAGAATAAAAGTCTAATTTAATAACAAAATATAATTAATTGGAATCTACTTTAAATCTATCAAAAGCAACAGGAGAGAGTATAAGAAGATAGATCAAAAGTAGTATAAAAAGAAGAATGCAACTTTGCACAAAATCAAAGTTTTGTGCAAATAGGAATAGGATATCAAGTATAGAACCAATTTGGCTCAAACACCATATTTATCAATATTTTAAGGCAAAACTCTATATTACTTCTTTCTAAAAAACCTTTAAAAACGATTCTCGTAAGTCATTTTTCTATTTGATTCCAATACTATTTTTATCATTATTTTTATCGCTCATTTGTTCGTTTTTAAAAATATATTTTTTTATAGATTCATTGATATATCTATATTTGATTTTATTTAGATATGTAACTATATTACTTTTTTATAAAAACGTCTTAAAACGGATTCTCATACGTCGTTTTTTTGTAGTATTTATTGATTATTTTATATTAATATATTTTTCAAATAAATTTTATGAATAATCACCAAATTCTTATTTTTCAGTATTTTGGTCAATTATTCAGACAACAAACTATATTGCTTTAAAATAAAAACGGCTTAAAATCGATTCTCGTGCGTCGATTTTTTGATCATTTTTTATCAAATTAATAATCTATTGAAATATCAGTATTTAATAAATAATTTTTGTAAAACTATATTAATTGTAAATTTATTATATATGTAATTTTATGGATTAAATATAAAAACGTCTCAAAAACGATTTTAAGACGCCATGAAATAAAATTATTAACAAGATTATATACTTATTGTAAAAAATGTATAATGATAAAATTTATAATAAAAAATTTACAAAATTGATAAAATAATTTCAAAAATTTTATAAGCAACAAATGTTCGGTTTAAAAGTTTGTAAAAAAATCAAGATTAAAATTTTGATTTTTTTAAATTTAATTTTTAAAATTTTATAATTATATTTCTTATTTAATAAAATTTCTTATCATGAAATT
>CANQAH010000101.1 GCA_947588885.1 uncultured Clostridia bacterium | reverse complement strand
AATAATGTTTAGCTCCTTTTTTATGTAATAAGAAAGTTTTACTTTCCTATTATATAAAGGCTTCGTCACAAATCCACACAAAATTTCTAAAGAAATTTTGCTGGGCGAACAATTGACGCAGACTTTGCAATGAAATTAAATAGTGTGATATAAAAAATATCCGCTATTGTTTTAAGAAAGTATTATATAAAAGCCAATCGAAAAAATCTTGACACTTTACTATTATAAAGACAATTAAAATTTTTTAAATTATTGAAAAAGAGAAAAAGCTGTTATATAATATACAACATATCAAAAGCTTACGAGAGAAGGCTATTGGTAAATTATAAAAATGGAGGATTAAAACATGGCTTATAATTTTAAAGAAGTAGAAGAAAAATGGCAAAAAAAATGGGAAGATGAAGGAACTTTCAATGCCAAAGATGATTACACATTACCAAAGTGGTTTGGATTAATCGAATTTCCATATCCTTCTGGCCAAGGACTCCATGTTGGTCATCCTCGTAGCTATACAGCATTAGATATTATTGCTAGAAAAAAAAGAATGCAAGGATATAATGTTTTATATCCAATAGGATTTGATGCATTTGGACTTCCAGCAGAAAACTATGCTATAAAAAATCATATACATCCAAAGATTACAACAGAACAAAATGTAAATCATTTTAGACAACAATTAAAATCTTTAGGATTTTCCTTTGATTGGTCAAGAGAAATAAATACAACAGATCCAGATTATTATAAATGGACACAATGGATATTTATACAACTATACAAAAAGGGTTTAGCATATAAAGCAACAATGCCTATAAACTTCTGCACAGGATGTAAAGTAGGACTAGCAAATGAAGAAGTTGTTAATGGCGTTTGCGAAAGATGCGGAAGCCCAGTAGTACAAAAAGAAAAATCACAATGGATGTTAAAAATTACAGAATATGCACAAAGATTAATAGATGATTTAGATGATATAGATTTCTTAGACAAAATAAAAGCTCAACAAAAAAACTGGATAGGAAGAAGCGAAGGAGCAGATGTTAATTTCCCAATAAAAGGAACTGATGACAAATTATTAATTTATACAACAAGACCAGATACAATATTTGGAGCAACATACATGGTTGTAGCTCCAGAACATCCATTAATCGAAAAATATAAAGATAAAATAGAAAATATTGAAGAAGTAAATAAATATAAAGAAAAAGCTGCAACAAAATCTGATTTTGAAAGAGCAGAATTAAATAAAGAAAAAACTGGAGTTGAAATAAAAGGATTAAAAGCAATAAATCCTATAACAAATGAGGAAATTCCAATTTGGATTTCTGATTATGTATTAATAACTTATGGAACAGGTGCAATCATGGCTGTTCCTGCACATGATGAAAGAGATTTTGAATTTGCTAAAAAGTTCAATTTACCAATTAAACAAGTAATCAAAGAAGACATAAATGATAATAAAGAAAGAACAACACAAGAAAAATTAGAAATTGAATTTAATGCTATGTTTGATAACCCAGAAGGAATAGAAAAACCATATACTGATATTGAAAACGGAATATCAATAAATTCAGGATTTCTAGATGGCTTAAAAACAAAAGACGCAATAAAGAAAGTAATAGAATACATTGAAGAAAATAAATTAGGAAAAAGAAAAGTAAATTACAAATTACGTGACTGGGTATTCTCTCGTCAAAGATATTGGGGTGAACCAATACCAATGATATATTGTGAAGATTGTGGATGGGTACCAGTTCCAGAAGATGAATTACCATTAAAATTACCAGATATAGAAGATTATGAACCAGGAGAAAATGGTGAATCTCCACTTGCAAAACAAACAGAATGGATAAAAACAAAATGTCCACATTGCGGAAAAGAGGCTAGACGTGAGACTGATACTATGCCACAATGGGCAGGGTCATCTTGGTATTATTTAAGATATATGGATCCACACAATGATAAAGAATTTGCATCAAAAGAAGCTTTGGAATACTGGTCACCAGTTGATTGGTACAATGGAGGAATGGAACATACAACACTTCATTTATTATACTCAAGATTTTGGCATAAATTCTTATATGATATAGGAAAAGTTCCAACAAAAGAACCATATCAAAAACGTACATCACATGGTATGATTCTAGGTGGAAATGGAGAAAAGATGTCTAAATCAAAAGGAAACGTTATTAATCCAGATGACATAGTTAAAGAATTTGGAGCAGATAGTTTCAGAGTATATGAAATGTTTATGGGACCTTTTGATCAAACAGCACCATGGTCTATGGAAAGTATTAGAGGATGTAGCAAATTCTTAGATAGAGTTTGGACATTACAAGATATATTAACTGATGGAGATGAATATTCAAAAGAATTTGAAACAATGATGCATAAAGCAATTAAAAAGGTTACAAATGATGTTGAAGAAATGAAATTCAACACATGTGTATCTACATTTATGACAATGGTAAATGAATTTACTAAAGCTAAAAAAATAAATAGAGCAGAATATAAAACATTTTTACAATTATTAAATCCATTTGCACCACACATGACAGAAGAAATATGGTCAAGAATTGGTGAAAAAACAGAAATTGCAAAAACACCTTGGCCAACTTATGATGAAGCCAAAACAATAGATGATGAAATTGAAATTCCAGTTCAAATTAATGGAAAACTAAAAGCAACAGTAAAAGTTGAAAAAGATATTGAACAAGAAGAAATTGACAAAGTAATTGATAAAAATGAAATAATATCAAAAGCTATTGAAGGAAAAACAGTTGTAAAGAGAATATATGTAAAAGGAAAAATATATAATATAGTTGTAAAATAGAAAAAGCCCCTCACTACCGAGATAGTGAGGGACTTTTTTAGCGAAACGAGAACTTATAAACTTTAAAATTCCGGACCGGCGCTTCTGCATCATACATGTAGTCTTCAGAATCGCAATGCTCAGCATCAATTTTGGTAAGCAATGATATTGAAGGGATATTGTCTTCTTCAACCTCAAAGCGAAATGATGTGAATCCTTTATCACGACAGAAATTGAAAAATGCAGGAAGCACTTCAAAGGCATAATGATTACATCTTGAAAAACCGGAAATGAAATACTCCACAAGAAGTTCATGAGAAGTGTAAACATATCCGTTGATATAACCAATTAGTGCATTTGTAGACTTGGAAAAGATTCCAAAAGGATAACATTCCTGATTTGGCAAATTCTCGAGAAAATTGAATACATCACCAAATTGGAAGTACTTTTGAACTTCTTTGTCTGTCGTAACAAGTTCCACAAAAGTTGGAAAATCCCGTTTCACTATAGACCGGCATACCAGTCTTGGGGTATCAAAATACAACTGCATAGATACCACCTCCTTAATAGTGTAGACCTTCATTATAGCATGATTACAGGAAAATGTAAAATCTATTGCTTTTTCATTTTCGGCTTTGAAACCAATGAAGCAATATATCCAAAGAAAATAGCGGCAGTAATTCCACCGGCAGAAGCTTTAATTCCACCAATAAAAGCACCTAAGAAACCATTTTTTGCTACTTCTTCTGTAACACCTTTTGCTAAATTATTACCAAATCCAGTCAATGGAACAGTAGCTCCGCATCCAGCAAAATCGACAAGATATTTATAAATACCTAAACCACCAAGAATAGTACCAACAGTAACATATAATACCAAAATTCTTGCAGGAGTAAGTTTAGTTTTATCTATTAAAACTTGAGCAATAACACATAAAAGTCCGCCAACAACAAAAGCTTTTAAAAACATCCAATAATCAATACTACTTAAAAATTCTCCCATAAATCCTCCTTTCAAAA
Source organism: uncultured Clostridia bacterium (assembly GCA_947588885.1). Lineage (GTDB taxonomy): Bacteria > Bacillota > Clostridia > TANB77 > CAG-508 > UMGS1994. Next base: position 9,184 of record CANQAH010000101.1, on the reverse strand, counting down.
TAGTTGATAATTATAATGAATAAAATTTTGAAGATTATTTTTTGAAATAATGCACAATGCAAAAGTTATTTTACAAGTAAAACTTTTTTTATATTATAGGAAAGTTCTCCGAATTTCCTATAATATAAAGGCTTCGCCCAAATTGCACACAAATTTTTTAACAAAAATTTGGCACATAGAACAAAGACGCGGACTTTTCAATAAATTTATATAGTATGACATATAAAAATGTCCACTTTTGTTCTTGAATGTACAATAAAGTAAATAACTTGAAAAATTTCTTCAAAATAATAATATAGCAAAATGGAATGATTCCCATTAAAGCTCTATAGAAACTGCGTGAGCAATACCTGGAATTGATTCACCTTGTTGACTAGAAGTAGAATTCATTAATGCACCAGTAGCAACAAGAAGCATTTTTTTAATTTTCTTTTGTTTTAATTGATTAAAAAAGTATCCTGAAAAAACAGTACCACAACAAGCACAACCAGAACCGCCAGAGTGAGTATCTTGTTTATCCTTATCAAACATCAAAACTCCACAGTCATTATAAACAGAATTAAGTTGATATCCTTCAGTTTTAGAAAGTTCCAAAACAATTCCTTTTCCTATATGTCCAAGGTCACCAGTTATTATTGCATCATAATAAGTAGGATTTCTACCAGTATCCTTAAGATGAGTAAGAATTGTTGAAATAGCAGCAGGAGCCATTGCACTTCCCATGTTATTTGCATCCTTTATCCCTTTATCAACTATTTTTCCAGGAGTAACATGAGTAATATATGGACCAACCCCATCTTTTGCTAAAACAGCAGCTGCACTTCCAGTAACAGTCCATTGAGAAGTAGGAGGACGTTGATTTCCAAGCTCTAAAGGAAATCTAAATTGTTTTTCTGCACTACAAAAGTGACTTGAAGTTGCAGCAATTCCATAATTTCCTGCTCCACCATCTAATAATAAAGAACCTAGTAGAAGCCCTTCAACAAAAGTTGAACAAGCTCCAAATATTCCTAAAAAAGGAATTTCAAAATCTCTAATGCCAAAACTAGAAGAAATACATTGATTTAATAAATCTCCTGCAAACAAAAAATCAATTGAAGAAACAGGAACTTTTGATTTTTTTAAAACTGTTTCAATTGAAGTTTTTATCATTTTTGATTCAGCTTTTTCCCATGTTTTTTCGCCATAGAATTCGTCCTCTAAACATACATCAAAATATTTTGCAAGAGGACCATCAGATTCTTTCTTTCCAACAATACTTGCAGTTTCAAGTATTGTAACAGGATTATCTAATTTAAAAGTTTGATTTCCAATTTTTTTCATAGTAACTCCTTTAACATTAAACTAACATAATTGATTGAGTATTAAATAACAAATACACAAGTCCAACAATAACAGAAGAACAAATACCATAAACAAGAACAGGACCTGCTACAGTAAACATTTTTGCACCAACACCCATTACATAACCTTCAGATTTATATTCCATAGCAGGAGAGATAATTGAATTAGCAAAACCTGTTATAGGAATAAGAGATCCTGCACCAGCAAATTTACCAATTTTATTAAATACATTTATTGCAGTTAAAAAAGCACTAATAAAAATCAAAGAAATAGAAACAATAGTGCTAGTCAAATCTTGAGGAAAACCTCTAAAAATAAAGTATTCATAAATGATTTGACCTATAACGCAAATAAGACCTCCAACCCAAAAAGCATTAAAACAATTTTTTAAAATAGGTGAGTTAGGTGATTTTTTGTCAACATACTTTTGATACTCTTTATTTGTATTAATTGATTCCATAAAATACCTCCTAATTATTTGTTATTTTCTCCTAAAAAAGTATAAATATTCACAATTAAGGTAAAGAAAGCAATATTACACAAAGATTACTTTTGAATAACACTTCTATTAAAGATATTGACTTTAACATGGGAAATAAGTGAAAATATAAATAGTAATTTATAAGGGAGAGTTATGTACAAAGTAATTCAAAATCTCCCGTATTAAAAAATATATACGTTTTTATTTTAAGGAGGAAATTTTATGAAAAATCAAAAAGGAATTACTTTAGTTGCATTAGTTCTTACAATAGTAGTATTACTTATATTAGCTGCTGTTACAGTTTATATGGTTATAGGATTACCAGAAGAAGATAATACAAGCACAAATAATGCACCGACACAAACAACAAGCCAACCTGCAGAAAATACTTCTAGCCAAACAAATGAAACAACAGATGATACAACAAGTGAAACAACAAACGAGACAACAAATGAAACAGAAAGTAACACAACAACACCAGATGATGAAGAATAATTAAAAATCAAGAACGTTCCTTTTGAACATAGAACGTTCTTTTTTGTCTAGAAACCCAAGCAAGAGGAGAAAAAATGGAACTTTTACTATATACAACAATCTTTTTAATAGGCATAATTCTAGGAAATTTTTGTGTAGACACAATTTACAAAATACCAGTAAAAAAGAAAAAAAACGAAAAGAAAACTTTAACTTCTAAAGAAAAAAGAAATAAAATTATTATTTCATTATTAATGGGAATAACATCTGTTGGAATATTTTTATCACTTAAAGTAACATGGAAAACGATGAATACACTAACTCTTATAGAATATTTATATTACATGATTTTTGTAATAACACTAGTATTAATTGCAGGTATTGATAAAAAGGTAAAAAGGATATATAAACAAATAATTTTTGTAGGAGCAATAGTAGGATTTATACACATATTATATTTATATAGAATAAACAATTTGGGAGTATATAGTATATTCAAGTATTTGATGTATTTTGCAGTAATATGCATATTAACAGTAATAGTCAATAAAAAACAATATTTTAAATATTCATATTTATTAGAAATTATGATGCTTTGCATGTATATGAATATGTTCGTAATATCAGAAGTTTTTTTAGTAACTATAGCATTAACAATGATTTCACTAATAGTAGGAGTAATTGTCCAAAAGCAAAAAAATAAAATAGATAAAAGTGATATATTAGCAGAAAGAAACACAAACATAGAACTTCCAATAGGAATGTATCTATGTATTTCAAACATAATTGCGATATTGATTCAAGCAATTGAAATAACAAAAATGTAATGGACGCATAACAAAGATGTACGTCCTTTTTTTAGAAAGGATTAATTATGAGAATAGGTATTGATATAGGTGGAAGCCATATTGGAGTTGGATTAATAAATCAAGGCAAAATTATAAAAATGGAAGAACAAATTTTAACGAGAAAACACAGAGTTAATATAAAAGAAAGTATAATATCTATAATAGTAGAATTATTAAATAAAATAATAGATGAAGAAAAAGTTGATTTACATGATATAGAATTTATTGGAATTGCTTCACCAGGCACTATAAGCAATAATGTAATAATTCAAGCTACAAATTTGGGATTAGAAAATTTTGATTTAATATCAGAATTACAAAAATATATAAATGTACCAATGCAAATAAAAAATGATTCTAAATGTGCAGCATTAGCAGAAAAATACTATGGAAATATGCAGAAGTATGATGATTGTATATTCTTATGCTTAGGAACAGGAATAGGAGGAGCAATTTTTCTAAATGGAGAAATGCTAGTTCCAAAAAGAGTATCTGGTTTTGAAGTAGGCCATATGGTAATAAATAAGGGCGGAAGACAATGTAATTGTGGAAAAAGAGGATGCTTTGAAACATATGCTTCAATACGTGCTTTTAAGAACAAAATTGCAGAAGTACTAGACATAGATAATGATTTTTCTGGTGAATACATGAGAGAAAATCTATTAGATATAAATAACATAAAAGTAAGAGAAGTAATAGAACAATTTGTTGAAGACTTATCTATAGGAATATGCAATTTAATAGATATATTTGAACCAGAATGTATAGTACTAGGAGGAAGTTTTTCATATTACGAAAATACAGTAGTTTATAAAATGTTATTAGACAAAATCAATGAGCCATCAAGTAGATTTAACAAACATAAGGCACCTGAAATAAAATTAGCAAAATTAAAAAATAATGCTGGAATAGTAGGTGCGACAATACAAATTTAAAACAGTTTACAAAAATTTACAAAAGGTATATAACATAAGTAATTAAAATAAAAGGAGAATTTGTTATGCCTGAAATAAAATATGAAATTGTTGAAAAAATAGCTGTGTTATCTACAACAGAAAAAGGGTGGAGCAAGGAGCTAAATTTAATAAGCTGGAATGAAAGAGAACCTAAATATGATTTACGTGACTGGAATGAAGAACATGATAAAATGGGAAAGGGTATAACATTAACAAAAGAGGAAGTTATCAATTTAAAAGAAGCATTAGAAAAGATTTAAATTATAATAAGTTGGGAAAATTGTAATAAATTAAGAACATTATAATCTAAGAAAAAGTAGTAAAAGTTTTTTGTATGCCATATAGTGCCAAATGTAATCTGAAAACATACAAGTACAATAGGAATAACTAATATAAAATAGAAGTATGGAATTGCAAGAATATAAATAAAAAGTAGTAAAAAGTTTTTTAAATGCCGCGTAGCGACCAAACGAGGATGGTAACATCCGAGTGCGATTGGAGCAACTTACAGACTAGTTTTTTATAATCTGAAAGTTGCGACCCACAAGTCATATAAAAAACTTTTACTACTTTTTATTATTGCTATTATTATTATTGTTTTCAGATTCAACATTCTTTCCAAAACGTTTAATCTTTTGAGTAGTAGTCTTCTCAAAATCCTTATTTCTAATAGTAAAATCTTTAATATGCTTAAAACTAGGAAGTTTAGAATTAACAGTCTTAATAGCAGAACGAATAAAATTTGAAATATCTTCCTTAGATGGAGCCTTAATTTTATTTTTTATAAAATCTAAATTTGGGATAATTTGAGCCTTTACAACAGTATCATTAGTCTTTTTATCAAAATCACCAGTAACAAGAGATTCAGAAATAGCCTCATGACGATTAAGCAATTCTTCTAACTCTTCAGGATAAACATTTTTGCCATTTTTAGTAATAATAACACTTTTACATCTACCAGTAATATATAAATATCCTTGTTCATCAACTTTTCCTAAGTCACCAGTCCTGAAATAACCATCAGAAAAAGACTTTTTATTAGCAGCATCATTTTTATAGTATCCTAACATAACATTAGGACCTTTTACTAAAATTTCACCAATGCCATCTTCATTAGGAGAATCAATCTTGAATTCAACATTAGGTATTGGAAGACCAACAGCATGAAAATTATGAAAGAAATCATTATTTCCGGCTACAAGAGGAGAACATTCAGTTAAACCATATCCAGATAAAACTAAAATTCCAAACTTATTTAAAGATTCTAGAATTTCAGGATCAATAGGAGCAGCACCAACAATAATTTTTTTCAAATTACCACCCAAAGATTTTAAAATCTTTTTCTTTACTATAGGCCTCATGAAAAAAGGAATGGCATCCATAATATGTTTATTTTTCTTAAAATATTTTTCAGGAAGAGCTTCTTTTAAACTAGCCATTATTTTTTTATGAACATTTTCAAGCAATAAAGGAACACTTAAAATAATATTTGGCTTGTACTCTTTAATATTGTCTGAAATATAGCGTAATCCTTCACAAAATGAAATCTTACCACCACTAGAAATAACAAGTAAAAATCCTAATGTACATTCATATGTATGATGAATAGGCAAGATAGATAAAATAGAAGTAGAAGTATCAACTTTAACAATACTTCCAACAGAAAAAATATTTGAACATATATTTCTATGAGAAAGGCATACACCTTTAGAATTTCCTGTAGTTCCAGAAGTGAATAATAGAAAATGCATATCATCAGGATCTAATTTGATTCTAGAAAATGGATTTAAATCATTTTCTAAATTATATAAACCTGAATTTTTAAAAGCATCAAAACCAAAATAAAAATCATTATTAGACTTTAAATCAAAATTAACAAAAAAAGTATTATTTCTAAGTGAAGACTTATTTTTAAAAATTTCAGAAACATATTTGTTATCACCTAAAACAACACTAGATTCAGAAATATTTAAAAAATTAATAATTTCATCAGAATGAAGTTCTTTATCTATAGGAACAACAACTCCAACAATGCAAGCTGCTAAATAAGTAACAGCCCATTTATAACTATTTTTTCCGATAATAGCAATCTTTTTGCCAGAAAAACCATTATTAATTAATGAAATTCCAACAGATTCAACATCTTTTACAAAATTAAAATAAGAAACATTGTATAAATATCCAGATTTATCTTTTAAAACAAAAGCAGTTTCATTTGCGTATTTTTCTCCAACCCAATATAGCATTTCTTGAAGAGTATTGAAATCATTTCTTTTGAAATAATGTTTTTCCATATAATCAATTAAAGAAATTTTTTTACTCATATAAGATATTATACCTCCATTTTGTAAAACCTATAATTTAAGTCAGATAAATTAAGAGTATATGAACCATCATAAATTGTATTAATATCATTTTCATCACCTAAAGTGATTGGAACAACTACTTCACATAAATATTCTTCATCAAGATAATTAACAATATGAATTGTAAAAGTAACTTCATATTCGATAGTACTTAATAAAATAGTAGCATCAAGCAATAAATTACCATCAAAAGTGATAGATGAGTTAGTATTTCTGATTACAAAATTTTTTACAATTTCTTGATTTACAGAACTCAATATTATAGGATTAGAACAATCAGCATAAAAAGATGGTTCTAATACATCGGATTTATTTTCAGAAATAACATTAAAATTTAATCTATCAGAAATTGATTTTTCTTCATTAATAACACCAGTACCAAAAAGCGTTGAATCTTTAAAATATAACTTTGGAGTACCTTTTTTAGGCATTGAAGAAAAAGATATATTATCAATATATAAATCCTTAACTGTATTTTTTTGTGTAGAATCACTAATAGAAACGTGATTATCAATATGAATTGCCATATCAGTATATTGATATAAATTTAAATCCCAATAATCTTCTTGCATCTCTGCATTATTTAAAGCATTTGCAGAAGAATATAATAAAATTGAGTCAACTCTAAAAATATTACTATCAGTAGTTAAAGAGAGAGTTGGCTTTTTTTCTTCTTGCACATAAAGCTTATTTTTTTGAGATGTAATGTAAATTAAAAAAATAACTAAAACAATAAAAATTGGAATAGCCAATTTTATTATTATCTTCATTTGTTTATCTTGAAACATATAATTTTATCCTTTTTATTATCTGTCAAAAAATAGACTATTTAATTGCTATAACTATATAACACTTTTAAATATTATTCAATATTTGAAGGCAAATAAATCCAAAAACTTCAATTGACAAAAAAACACACAAATATTACAATAACCGTAGGAGAAAAAGATGAAAAAAGTAAAATATGTAATAAGAACGAGAGGACAAATAATAAAACAAAGAATAATTGTATATACTGTTATTATAGCTATTTTAACTATAATGTCTTTTTTATGTGTTAGAACATACAAACAAGTAGAATCTTTTTCTGCACCTGTAGAAGTAAAAGAAGAAGCAAAAACAAATGAACAAATGAAAATTCAAAAAAATAGAAATATAATAGATATTCAAGAAATATTAGAAGAAAATACAGGTACTCCAACTAAAAAAACATTAGATGTTGATGAAGTAGACTTAGATTTTACAACTGAATATGTAGAAAATAGCGAATTACCAACAGGAACAATACAAGTAAAACAAGAAGGTGTAGATGGACTTCAAAAAATGGTAATTATAAGGAACTATGAAGGCAACGAATATACAAGTGAAGAAAGAATAAATGGAGAAGTTTTACAAGAAGCAACAAACAAGATTGTTGAAATAGGAATAGGAGAAGGAGTTAATAATTATACTCCAAAAAAAGGTGATTCAATATATGCAACTCCAGAAAAAGTAAAAATAAGAGAAGCTGCAAGCAGAAAATCATCAGAAATATCAGAAATGAGTAAAGATGAAAAAGCAGTAATAATGGATGTTGTAAATAATAACTGGTTAAAAATACAATATTCCAATATAATTGGATATGCAGATTCAGCATGCTTTACTAACATAAATCCTAATGGAGATCCTCAACAATACTTTGAAGAAGGAGTAGAATATTCAAAAGATGTTTTACTTGCAAGTTTAAATTTTGATATGGATTTAACTAAACCAAGTGGATTGACTTTATCGCAATTTCAAAAAGTATTATCAGGAAATCCTCAAGATACTCAAAATGTTATTGCAAGTAATGCGGAATATTTCTACTATGCGGAGAAACAATATGGAATAAATGGAATTTATTTAGCGTCTATGGCAATACATGAAGGCGGCTGGGGAACTTCAAAAATAGCAAATGATAAAAAGAATCTATTTGGATATGGAGCTTATGATAGCAATCCATATGGAGGTTCATATTCATTTAGTACATATGCTGAAGGAATTGATTTAGTTGCAAGAGTTCTAGTGAAAAATTATTTAAACCCAAAAGGAACTGAAATATATGATGGTCAAATTGCGAGTGGAACATTTTATAATGGTCCAACGTTAACAGGAGTAAATACTAGATATGCAAGTGACAAAAACTGGGCAAATTCAGTGTTTAAATGGATGACATATTTATATAATAGGCTTTGATATAAAAATTAATATAATAAAAAAATTATAATATTTTTATAAGGACACAAATGTGTCCTTATAAAATATAAATATAAAGAAAAAAACTTTTATAAAAAATAATTCTGCAAAATTAGTTGCTATTTTTTTTCTTTTATTGTATGATTATAAATGTATAAAATTAGGCAAAAAAGGAAAAAGTGAGGGGACAAAAAATGAAAAAAACACTAACATTTATAGTTCTTTTTGCAACATTAGTATTGTTAAGTATTAATCCAGTTTTTGCAGAAACAGAGCCAATACTAGAGGAAAAAGAAGTGTTAGAATCAGATAATGCAACTAAATTGGCTGAAATGAAAGAAGAAACGGGAGGAAAACTAGAACAATATACTGAAAAATACGGAGGATCAAAGGCTTATGGAATAACAGCCATGATTTTGGATACATTAAGAATATATAGTATACCATTTTGTTTTGTTGGTATATCTATAGGTGCAATATATCAATATATTATAGGAATAA
>CANQAH010000100.1 GCA_947588885.1 uncultured Clostridia bacterium | reverse complement strand
TTTTATATAAAAAATAGTTGGAGTTTTTTACACCCCAACTAAAATTATAGAACCTGAATTTTTAATGCAATAGTAATGCAATAGCTTTTTATTTTATCTTTTTCATATATTCTACAATAGTAAAGGAATTTTTAAGTTCGGTTGCCCTTTTAGAAAAAAAGAGACCATATACAAAAGAAATTTAAAAAAGAATAGATTTAAAAAATATTAGAACAGCTTGATTTTAAAGAATTTAATAAATTATATAAAAAATATAACATTTTAATAGCAATACGTGAAAGTGATTTTTATAATTATAAAAAATATATTTGTAACACAAATGAATGGATAAGTTTTATATAAGTAATATTATCAATAACTATGAAATAACATAAATAAAGAATATAAAAAATAATTGCATAAATTTTGGATATATTAAAATATTTAAATAAGATTTATATTTTTTCTTGAAAAAATATAAATCTTATGTTAAATTAAAAATAACTTGATTGATATTTATATCAATCATAAAGAGATTTCGGAATTGTAGATATCTACACCACTTGAATCAAAAAAATTATAAATTGGTTATATAAACCAGATTTGTAACCTATATAAACGTTTATTCTAAGCGATTTATATAGGTTATTTTATTTTATATTAATGCAATACTAATGCAATAGAAAATTTATTACACGTAAAATTGATATATTTCTTAAATGTTAATTAATTAAAACCGTTCTTATATCTAGTAAATCAAAAAAATTCACTAAATCAGATTTATGAATATGACTATATAAACCAAATATATATTCTTATAAAAGTCTTTATTCATTAAGGTTTTGTAAATTTATTAAGAAAAAATAATGCAACAAATAATGCAATAGAACTGATAGGAATTATATATAGTATACGGAATGGAGATATATTATTTATGAAAAATTTAAACATATTTTATTTAGTAATGTTTATTGTAATGATAATCGGAAAAGTATGTAATTATAATGAAAAATTGATTATTGATTTATTAAAATTCATTATAGGTATTGATATAATTATAAAAACCAAGATTAAGATAAAGAAATTAAAAGATGTAATAGAAGTAACAATAACATTTATAACTAAGAGCTAGTAAAATCAATCTAAAAATACAAAGCAAGTACTGAATTTGTATTTCCAGCAAATTTAAAATACTATGAGAAAATCTCAAACCATTTTTATGTATTAAAAAAATAAAGTTTAATTTTTTTGCACATTTTTGCAAAAAAATGTATCATAATGCATATTTTGTATTAATTCGTTATTATAAATAAAAATACATTAGAATAGAATTCGAATAGAAACAAAAGCGATCAAAAGTCTTGATAAAAAATTTAAAAATTGATATAAAAATAACTATACCGATGGATAATTATGGAGGATGTTTAGTGGAAACAACCTAATAAACGAAGATTATAAGAATTATATAGGAAAAATAAAATGAATGAAAGGATTAGATATGGCAGTCAAAATTATTTATTTCGTACATGGGACAACAACAGATAATATAGAGCATAAATCCACAGGTTGGAAATCAGGTGAACTAAGTGAAAAAGGAATACAGCAAAGCATTGATTTAAAAAATCAAATAAATTTAGATGAAATAGATTTAGTTATTAGTTCTGACTTAAAGAGAGCCATTGATTCAGCAGAATATATTTTTAAAGAAACAAAAGAAATATTACACGATAAAAGAATTAGAGAATGTAATTATGGAGACTTAAATGGAAAAGATAATTCTTTGGTAAAATATGAAGAACATATTAATAATAAATTTCCTAATGGAGAATCTTTGAGAGATGTTGAAAAAAGGTTAAGAGATTTTTGTAATTATTTATTAGAAAACTATAATGGAAAGACGATAGCTATAGTTGCACACAAGGCACCTCAGTTAGCCTTAGATGTAATTACAAAAAATATAACCTGGGAACAAGCAATTAAGCAAGATTGGAGAAAAACAAAAAATTGGCAACCAGGATGGACCTATATAATAGGAAAATAAAAAATAAAGGAATAATTATGAATTTTCAAAATTCAAAACTGTTGTAGTAATTATTTACAAAAATTAAAGTTTATGATTTAATATATAGCGAAAAAATTAAAGTAAAAGTTGAGGTATATAAATATGAAAAAGTCTTGTAATACTTGTGTTTGTATATATATATATATATATTAACTAAAAATTTTTTGAAAAGAATTACAATGGCTTTTTATATATTTTTAAATCAAAGAAACTTATTCTATAATTGTGTCTGATAGAGTAATTATAGAATAGGTTTCTTTTTGCTTGAAAAAAGATAGGAGGGTAAAAATGAATGTTTTGTAATTATTAATCGAAATATTCTAAAAAATTAATTAAGAAATATTTAAAAAAATATAATGAACATAAAAGGAAGAAGGAAAAAATTATGAGTAAAGTAACAAAATTTCTTATTATTGTGATAGTAGTAGGAGCAATAATAGGTGGAGCAATTCTATTTATTCAAATAGGAAGTAAAACTACAAATAATAAAAATGAAACAGCTCAAAGCAATGAAGAAAAAACTGATGCAAGTGGAAAAGAAAATTTAGATTCAGAAGAAACAGGTCCTTGGACAGAAAATAAAGATAATGAGGGTAATATAACAATAACAAAAGAAAATCAAACATTACATATAGGAGACTATGTAAATTATACGACAGAAAAATCTCCTGACACAAAATGGAGAGTGTTAGGTGTAGAAAATGGAAACCTATTACTTATGGCAGATGAAAATGTAAAAGAAAATAATACAGAATTAAGTGTGCATTTGTCAGGAGAAGATTGGGGCGAAGATGGACAAACATTAGTTGAACAGTTAAATGAATCATGTCAACCATATTTAAATACAAGTTATGCCAAAAGTGTAAGAAGTATAAAGGTAGAGGATATAAATAATATAACAGGATATAATCCATTATGCGAAGGAGTAAAAAATCCAACAGAAGAAGAAATTTCAACGGGGACTAAATATGGTGAAGGCCAAATAGATGAATATGGAAATAAAGTAAAATATACATGGAGTTCTGATAAAAAAATAATATCTGATGACAGTGAAGGATATGGAAAATTTATACAGCAAAAAAGTGACTTTTATAAATTTTTAATGCCACCTGATAACAAAGAACTAGATGATAAAGGTATAACAGTAGAAAGTACATATTATTATTACTATCCATATACATTATCTACTGATAAATCTACTTCTGGAAATGTAGTTGGAATAGAAAGGACAAGTCCAGCATGTAAAATGATATTTGAAAATTCAAATAATGTTGGTGAAGGTTATTGGCTTGCTTCACCTTGTGTTCGTGCATACACGGGTATTGTGTCATGGCAAATGTACGTTGTAGCAAATAATTATCTTGTATATCAATATGGTTCATGTGTTTCTTCGTGGGGTGTAGTAGGTGCTTCAAATGGTATCCGCCCAGTAGTTTCTCTAAAGTCTAATATTACACTTACTAAAGATACTACACAAAAAAGTGAGGACGGAGCAGAGTTTTATACAATAGAAAACTAAATGTGATAAGTGCTAAAAAAAGAAAGTATATATCATTAAAGAATAGAATATGAATTTAAAAAAATGAAGGGAAGTTATAGTATTATGAGAATCGTTAGAAGATTATTATCAGATATTTTATATATTTGCTTGATTGGTTTTGGGGTTTGGTGTATGTTTTATCAATATAATCTAATAGAAAATCAAAACTTTTTTGCAAGTATTCCAAATATATTTAAAGCACATATGATTTTAATTATTCCAACTATTGCAGTTGCATTAATAATAAAGCTTATTCTTAAATGTGAGTTTACAAATATTCCAACAGGTATGTTTTCAATAGTTCCATATTTAATAACTTTGATTATTTTTTCATTTAGAGAAGCATATATTATTGAAAAAGCAGGAATCATATTATCAGTTATTATTTCACTTATAAATGTTTTTATAGAGGGACTATTACCTTTTATTGCAATGTTTATTATAATGCCAAGTGATAGTGGATCTAGTGTGAGAACATATGAAGATTACTACTATAATAATGACAATAAGCATAATGAGGGGAATAAGGATAATAAGAAAAAGAGAATTGATGATTATACTACTATTCACAATTCAGATGGTACAACATCTATAGCGCATACATTTGGAGAAGAAGGTTCAACAATGACATCAATTACCCATTCAGATGGAAGTAGATCTACAATATTTGACGATACTATTGGTGGAGAACGAACAATAAATGTTATAAAAAAATAATTTAAGAAGTTAAAACAAAGACGCGGACTTTGCAATATATTTATATAGTATGAAATATAAAAATGTTCGCTTTTGTTCTATAAAAAACATGAAAATCCCACAGCATACGAAGTGAACCAAAATAGTTCACTTCATATACTGTGGGATAATTATATGCGTAAACTATTGTTTTAGGATTTGCGAAATGAAAGACTAAAACAATTAATACGAAGAATTTAGTTTGAAGAAAATGTGTACAAAGTTTAATAATCGTTAAAAAATATAATTAACTTAAATTTTTTTAGATAGTAAAAAACAATTAAACATATTGAAATTATAAAATTTTATGTAATATAATACACATATTATATATAGAGAAATTGTAGTTCGCAACCATAATTGGGAAGGAGGTACATAATATGAGGGAGAAGTTAGCTATTGCAAATCAAATGAGGCTCTCTCGGAAAAGTTTTAGCAATAATGTAGAAAATCAAAAATTGTGTTCAAAATGTTATCACGCATATGTAATTGAATGTATTATTAAAGGAAATGATAATTTCAAAGTTTCGTTTGGAGAAAAATATACTCAAAGCATTACAATTAGAATATATGACTATTATAGATATATTGTAAACATCCTTTATAAACTTTTCTTAACACATTTTACTCCAGATGATGATAAAACTTTTAGAAAGTACAAACTTATTCATTTTAAAATAGCAAAGCCACTAAATTTCAAAATTGCTGAAATGCCCAAAGAAATTGTATTATATAGTTTCCTTGAAAAAAATGGATTCAAGATTATAGATGAACATTTAAACGGGAAATCAAAAGTTTATTATGTTGCTAGAGCATAACATGCAAACCACCTGAGACTGAAGTGAACTTAAAATATTTTACTTCAGAAACAGGTGGTTTTTGCATATTACTGACATAATAGGTTAAATAAAATATCTTATTATTTGCATTTGATATAGAGGAGCAATGATGAAATGTAAATTTCTATAATGGTAGCATAAGAAATATCTTAGCATTTTACTTGATATATTATTAAAAGTAAAATATAATCATAAAAACATTAATTAGAAAAAGAAATTCAAGAATTAAAATTTGAGATAAATAAAATGACAATATGGATATTTAATACTAAAAGATGACATCAAAAATTTTAAAATCTAAAAGGAAAAATTAATAAATGATTATAAATACAGGCATGAGAACTGATATACCAGCTTTTTATTCTAATTGGTTATTACACAGAATAAATGAAGGGTTTGTGTATGTTAGAAATCCATACTATAAGCATCAGGTGACTAAATATAGTTTAAATCCAAATGTTGTTGACTGCTTGGCTTTTTGTACAAAAAATCCACAACCACTAATTTCTCATCTATCAGAATTAGATAAATATAAACAATTTTGGTTTGTAACGATTACACCTTATGGAAAAGATATAGAGCCAAATGTGCCAGATAAAAAACAGGTAATTGAAGATTTTAAAAGGTTATCAGAACATCTTGGGAAAAATGTAATAGCTGTTCGTTATGATCCAATATTTATAAATGAGAAATTTGATGTAAGTATGCATATTAAATGTTTTGAAAAATTGTTAAGTGAGCTTAATGGTTTTACAGAGGATTGTACTATTAGTTTTTTAGATATGTATGAAAAAGTAAAAAGGAATGCGCCTTATTTAAGACCGCCAACAGAAAAAGAGCAAATACAAATTGCAAAAGCATTTTCAAAAATAGGAAAAGAAAATAATATTACAATACATTCTTGTTGTGAGAAAGAAATTTTGAAAGATTATGGCTTAGATATAACAGGATGTATGAGCAAAGAAATTGTTGAAAAAGCTATAGGTCATAAATTAAAAGCACCTAATAGTAGTAAAAGAGAAGGTTGTACTTGTTTATTAGGAAATGACATAGGAATGTATAATACTTGTATGCATTTGTGCAAATATTGTTATGCAAATGCAAAGCAAGAAATGGTGAAAGAAAATATAAAAAAACATAATCCTAATTCTCCATTTTTAATTGGAGAATTAGAAAGTGAAGATAAAATAACAGAGGCTAATCAAAAAAGCTGGTTAAATAATCAAATTAGTTTTTTCTAGTCTGTCCATAAAGTAAAAAATGATTTTAGATTGTTATAATGGGGAAGAAAAATGATAAAAGAATTGAAAAAATTATCAAAATATAATTTTAAAAGTATATTGAAATTTGAAATTATATTTAAAGTACTAACTATATTAATATTCTCACCACTGTTTTTAGGATTATTTAATTTTATAATGAAAATAACAGGATATACTTATTTGACAAAAGAAAATGCTGTTAGTTTTTTATTAAATCCAATAACATTGGTTATGCTGCTAATTTTATTTATTTTACTTACAATGTACAGTTTATTTGATTTAGGGGTAATTATAACTTTAATTGATAACTCATATCAGGAGAAAGAAGTAAAATTAAAAGATGCAGTTTGTTATTCTTTAAAAAGATCTTCTCAGGTATTTAGACCTAAAAATTTAATGATTATCTTTTTGGTAATATTTTTAATACCATTTTTAAATATAGGAATTGGTGCAAATTTTATTTCTTCTATACATGTTCCTGAATTTATAATGGATTATATTGTTTCAAATAAAACCTTATTAGCTTTATATGTTTTATTGATAATTGCTTTAATATCAATATTTTTAAAATGGATTTACAGTTTACATTATTACTTCATAGAAAACTGTACTTTTAAAGAAGCATGCAAGAAAAGTAAAAATTTAAGCAAAAATAGTAATATAAAAGATTTATTAAAAATAACATTTACACAAATTTTATTAGGAATAATTTATGCTTTATCAATTATCTTAGAAGTATTCATTATCATAATATTAGGCAAAATATTCAAAAATATTAGTTTTATAAGTTCTTTTCTAATAACAATAATATGTGTTGTAATTGCAATTTCATTTGTTGTACATTCAGTTTTAGCAACAGCAATTAGCTATACAATTTTAAGTATAATGTTTTATAGGCACAAAAATGAAAAAGAAGAAAATATAAAACACATAGATTTACCAGAATATACAAAAAAAGATGCAAGAAAAATTATAAAAGTGTTCTATGATGTTGGAATTGTTGCAGTCTTGATTTTATTGACAATTGCAACAAATTTAGTTATGAGAGGAAAAATTAATTTAAATATTGAATATGTAAAAAACATGGAAATAACAGCACATAGAGGAGCATCTGTAGCATATCCTGAAAATACAATGAGTGCATTTATTGGTGCAAAAGAACAGGGAGCAGATTGGATAGAACTTGATGTTCAACAAACAAAAGATAAAAAAATAATAGTTACTCATGATTCTAATTTTTTAAGAACAGCAGGAGTTGATCTTAATACTTGGGAGGCAACTTATGATGAAGTAGAAAAATTAGATGTTGGAAGTTGGAAAGATGAAAAATTTAAAGGTGAGAAAGTACCATTATTAGAAACAGTTGTAGAATGGGCAAAAGCTAACAACATGAGATTAAACATTGAATTAAAGCCAACAGGGCATGAGGTAGATTTTGAAAAAGATGTTGTAGATATAATAAAAAATAACAATTTTGAAAATAGTTGTGTAATAACATCACAAGTATATAGTGTTTTAGAAAATGTAAAAAATACTGATGAAAATATTACAACAGTATATGTTACGGCACTTGCTTATGGTGATATATCTAGATTAGACAAAGCTGATTATTTTAGTATAGAAGCATCAAGTGTAACTGGAACGATGGTTTCAAAAATACATAACGAAGGTAAACAACTTTATGCATGGACAGTAAATACTGATGAAGGAATAAATGAGATGATTGAACAAAATGTTGATAACATAATTACAGATAATGTTGTTTTAGCAAAAAATCTTTTATATTCTAGTAAGACGAGTAATGTCATTTCAGAACTAATTAAAGCTGTCGATAAACTATTTTAATAAATTATAAAAAGAAGATCTAATTCATGAAGAAAAATATTAATAACTTCATTTAATAAGATCTTCTTTTTGTATATTATATGAAAATTTTTGTATTGTGAAAGAATATTTTATTTGATAAAATATTTATAATAATTAAACGAAAGATATAGATATTTATTCAAACTTGATTGATGTATCAAGGAAGGTATTATAATGGAAACAAAAGAATTAGTAAAAAGTGAAGTAACAAAAAATCCTAATACTGTATATGCAATTGATTTAAATATAAATCAAATGGCTTGTACAGAACTAAAAAAAGTTGCATATAAGTATTTGGAATATGAAGATTGCATGAAACTGTTAGGAGTATTTGAAGCTGATAATA
Organism: uncultured Clostridia bacterium; assembly: GCA_947588885.1. Taxonomy (GTDB): domain Bacteria; phylum Bacillota; class Clostridia; order TANB77; family CAG-508; genus UMGS1994. Next base: position 14,374 of record CANQAH010000100.1, on the reverse strand, counting down.
GATTTAAACTATTTAAAAAAATTGAAGATAACTTAAGCGAAAATACAAAAAATTATTTTTCTGAAAATATAGATATTATAAAAAGTGGAATTATACACGCAGGAAAATTTGAAAAATATTTCAATATATTTGGAAAAAAGGTATTACCATTAATACATACTAAAAAAACAAGACAAGAATTATTAGAGAAAAAGACTAAAAGAGAAAGAATTAGATTTTATGATAAAAAGTGGAATAATTTAAGATGGCAATTATTATTTAGAATTTTTTTCTCAAGAACAATAATGGGAAAGCTTGGTAGAGATAAGGCATTTTTTAGATATGTTAATGTTAACGTATCAGAACATATTTTGGAAAGAACTAAATTTGCAATAACAGAATTAGATACTTCACAAAATTCTTATTTGCATTACATTATAAATGGAAAATATGATGATGTTTTGCCAGTAGCATATAGAAAAGAAAACTTTGAGACAATAAAAAATAATATTGATAAACTTATACTACTTTCTGAGTCAGTGGAAAGTTTTCTTGAAAGAAATGACACTGAAACCATAACAAAGTATAATTTGAGTGATATTTTCGAATACATGGATGATTCACAAATGTGTAAGATATTTGAGAAAATTCTTAATGAATCTCCGAAAGGAACTAGAATTGCATATTGGAATATGCTAGCAGATAAAAGAGCTTCAAAATATTTTGAACATTTAGAATATAAAGAAAAAGAATCAAAGAATTTATTAAAAAAGGATAAAGCATTTTTTTATAGCAATTTTATTATAGAGGAGATAAAGTAATGATTATAGAATGGAAAAGTATTCTTCTAATTGCATTAATATTATTTGCAGCTTTAATAGCTATAAAAATATTTGAGAAAAAATTAAATAGTGAAGCAAAAAGAAAAATATTTCATATAGTAATGGGACTTACAATGCTTATATTACCATATATATTCACATCATATTTATCAGTTGGAATATTAGCTATATTAGCTTTTATCATAATGTATATTTTAAAAAATACAAGACTGAAAAATTCTATAGGAAGTGTTTTGTATAGTGTAGACAGAGAATCATTAGGTGAAATATTTTTTATTATATCAGTTTTTCTAGTTTTTTATTTATCAAATGGAAATAAGATTTTATATAGCATACCAATTTTAGTACTTACTTTTGCTGATAGTACAGCAGCACTAATTGGAAAAAATTATGCGAAAAAAGATTTAGCACAATTGAATGAGGATAGTAAAAGCATAGAAGGAAGTTTTATGTTTTTTATGGTTGCATTTATGGTTACACTTGTTCCAATATTATTATTTACACAGGTTGGAAGAGAAGAAACTTTAATAATAGCAACCATAATAGGATTTAATGTAGCTTTAATTGAGATGATATCTCATACAGGAAATGATAATTTGCTTATACCACTAACTACATATGCGTTTTTATCAACACATATTGGTTTAGAATTAGAACAATTAAGAATCAATTTAATAATATTAGGTGCTATCTTTTTGATCGTAACAATAGCTAATAGAGTTAAAGCATGGAGCAAATTAGCTCTGGTAGAAACAATAGTTGTTGGATATTTAGCTATTACACTATATGGAATATATGCAATAATTCCACCAGTAATACTTTTCCTAACTGTAATGAATTTTCCAAAAGTTAAAGAAAATGAGAAAAAGAACTTATATGATGCAAGAATTATAGAAACAAATATAATTATAGGAACTGCTATATGTGGATTAGCAGCTATAACAGGATTAAAACAAGAACTATTTATGATATATGCATCTTGCTATAGTATGCATTTAATAATAAATACATTTGTAAGATTAAAATACTATTTTAATTATTCTGGCATAGACAGTATATTAATTTCTGCAAGCAAAGGAATAGCATTAATTTTTATTCCTAGTTTAATACTACAGAAAATAATATTTGGAAAATTTATAAGTGTTGAAATGATGTTAATAATGGTTATTGCATTAATTTTAAGTGCGATAATTATCTGTATTAAGAAAAAAGATGTAAAAAATGAAGAAATATCTATACATAATGGATATATGCATATGAGTATTGTTCTTGTGCTAACATTAGTAATAAGTTTTATACAGTATTTTCAAATAGTATAGGAGAAAATATATGAATTTTAAAGTATTAAATGAGGAAAATATAAAAGTAATTGTCGAAGAAAATAATAATGAAATTGCAAGCGCCACTTGTTATTACATTAATACTCCAAAAGTAGATGGTAAAAACATTGGATGCGTTGGAGAGTTTGAATGTAAAGATAAAGAAGTTGGAATTCAATTGCTAAAGAAATGTGAAGAAATTTTAAAAGAAAAAAATGTAAGTTTAATTGTATCACCAATGAACGGAAACACATGGAAAAAATACAGAACAATGAAATATACAAATGGAGATCCTTTATTTTTATTAGAAAATATAAATCCAATTGAGCATAATGATATTTTTTTAGAAGCGGGTTATAAAGAACTATATACATATTCCTCAAATAAAGGATTAATTGAAAATGCTTATACTTCAGATGCATTTGATGTAATAGAAAAAGAGTTGGAATCAGAAGATATAAAGATTAGAAAATTTAATAAAGATAACCCAATGGAAGACTTAAAGAAAATATATAATGTGTCAAAAGTTAGTTTTGAAAGAAATCCATTATATACTCCAATAGAAGAAAAAGAATTTATTGAACAATATCAGCCATATATTAATATGGTTGATGAAGATTTGATTTTGATTGCCGAAAAAGAAGGAAAAGAAATCGGATTTGTATTTTGTATACCAAACTTTAATGAATTAAAAGAAGGAAAAAAATTAAGTACATTAATTTTAAAAACCATAGCCGTTTTACCAGAATACGAGCATTTAGGATTAGGAAATATACTTTTAAATAGAATTACAAAAGTAGCGAAAGAAAAAGACTTCAAAGAATGGATATTTGCATTTATGTATAGTAATAATACATCTCAAAAAATGGCAAAAAGAAATAATGCAGAAGTTATTAGAGAATATGCAATTTATGGAAAGGAAATTTAAAAATGAACCTAGCATATAAATTACTAGATAACTGTAAAAAGATGCCAGATAAAATTTGCTTAATAGAAAACGTGCAAAAGATAACATATAAAGATTTATATAAAAAAGTATCTGATTTTAGAAATTATTTAGAAGATAAGGGTATAAAAAAAGATGACAAAGTACTTGTATTAGTTCCTATGTCTATCAATTTGTATATTACTCTTATTGCAATATGGTCAATTGGCGCAGTACCATGTTTTATGGATGCAGGTTTCATTAAAAATAATTTAAAGAAAAACGATTTCGAAAACATTAACGCAATAATTGGGATTTCAAAATATATTTTATATTCAAACATAAATAAGAAATTAAGAAAATTAAAAATTAAGATTAATACAAAAGTAATAGAAAAATTAAATTCAAATAAGGAATTAAAAATAGAAGAATTAGATGAAGAGCATACAGGTATTTTGACTTATACAAGTGGAACAACAGGAAAGCCTAAAATAGTAGCAAGAAGCCATAAATTCTTAGAAAATCAAGGAAAAATACTTGAGGAAACAATAAAGTATGATGAAAATGATGTTGAACTATCTACAATACCAATTTTCACATTATCAAATATTAATGTAGGAATTGAAACTGTAATAGCAAATGGAAATTATTCAAATTTAGGTAATTCGGACTCAGATAAACTTATAAAGCAAATTGAAGATGAGAAGATAAATAGATTAATGGCTTCACCAGGATTACTAAAAGTTATCACAGATAAATGCATAAAAGACGAGAAACAATTAGAACATGTTAATAAAGTTTTTACTGGTGGTGGAGCAGTATTTTTAGATTTTATAGAAGAACTAAAAAATGTATTTCCAAACGCACAAATAGTTACATTATATGGTTCAACTGAAGCTGAGCCAATAGCAGAATTAAATATAGAAAATATGACGACAAAAGATATAGAAGATACTAAAAATGGAAAGGGAATTTTAGCAGGAGATATAATTGGTGTAGCTGATTGTAAAACTATAAAAACAGGAATAAAAGAAATCGGCAACATTTCTGAAGAAGAATTTAAAAATCTTCAAACTGAAATTGGTGAAATTGTAGTAACTGGAGAAAATGTAGTTAAAGGCTATGTTGGAGGAATTGGAGATGCAGAAAATAAATTTTCAGTAAATGGAATAAAATATCACAGAACAGGCGATTTAGGATATATAGATGAAAACAACAAGTTATGGTTAAGAGGAAGAATTAAAGAACCATTTTTTAATATTGAAGCAGCATTACATGCTAAATTTAAAATTGGCAAAACGGCAATTTTTAAAGCAAATAATAAAATTATTCTCGTATTAGAAAGAAATAATGATATATCAGAAGATGAGCTAAAAAAAGAAATAGATTTTGAAACTATTGATGAAATAAAATATATAGACAAAATACCAGTAGATAAAAGACATAGTACAAAAGTTGATTATAATGAACTAAAAAATATTTTAAAAATAGTGGAGTAAAAAATGAATTTTGTAAAAAAATGGTATACATACCAAAAAGAAAGATTTCCGGTTATAGTATATGGAATCTACATATTATCAATAGTAATTGCTGTATTCTGCTTTTGCAATTATTTAGCACCGAATCTATATGAAATTATTTTAGAAAAAACCAAAAATGCAAGTGTTGGAACTAAAGTATATACTTTAAATTATTATAAATTAATCCCTATGTTTATTGTAGCATTTTTACAGTTTTTAATGGTTCGTATTATAGACGAATTCAAAGATTATGACGAAGACTGTAAATACAGACCATATAGACCAGTACCAAGAGGATTAGTAACTCTTAAAGAGTTAAAAGTTTTATTTATCATTTGTCTGATATTACAGGTTATAATTACTTTTTTAATAAATCCAGCAAGTATATTCTTTTTAATTATTGTATGGATAATTTTTGCATTAATGAGTAAAGGCTTTTTTATAAAAAAATTTTTAGACAAGCACATATTAATTGAAGTTTTATTTGACGAATTATTAATGCCAGTCCTTGTACTATATTTAGCTTCATTTGTTTATTATATAGATTATCATAATATATGGAAATTATTAATTATGTCATACATTATTTCTTGGATTGTAGAAATTGCAAGAAAGGTAAGATGCAAGGAAGATGAGGAAAAAGGAGTAAAAACTTACACAGCAGTATTCGGAATCAAAAAAGCTGTAGCTATATTATTTATATTGGAAACATTATTAGCAATTATGCAAACAGTAATATTAGGAACTAATTATTTAATATTAATAATTGCTGCTTATGCATTAGTTAATTTAATAAATATTTTATTTGTTATAAAACAGAATAGGACATGTGCTAAAATGACTGAACTACTTGCAAATATTTATATTGTATTTTGTTATTTAAGCTTAGGAATATTATTATAAGAGGTACAAAAGATGAAATATGTATTAGAAAAGAAAAATGAAAATTTTCATCTAATGGGAGGAAAAGCAACATCATTGTGTAAGATGGAAATGGCAATAGACAATATACCACAATGGTTTGTTGTTTCATATGAAGGATTTGATATTGAAAATAAGAAAATAATAGATGAAGCAAAAGAAGAAATAGAAGAAAAATTAAAAGAATTTTCTAATGATGAATATTTTGCTGTTAGATCCTCTGCTGGAAATGAGGATTCAGCTGAAAACTCATTTGCTGGTCAATTTGATACTTTTTTATATGTGAAAAAATCTGAAATAATAGATAAAGTAAATGAAGTATATTTATCTGCATTTTCAGAAAGAATTGAAACTTATAGAAAAGAAAATAAAATAAAAGAAATAATGATTCCATCAGTTATTATTCAAAAGATGGTGAAATCTGAAATGGCAGGTGTTGCTTTTGGAGCAAATCCTGTTAATTCAAATGTAAAAGAAATTGTTGTTACAGCAGTATATGGACTAGGAAGCGGATTAGTAGATGGAATTGCAACAGCAGATACATATACAATTTCAAATGAAAAAATAACTAAAAAAATTGCGAAAAAAGATTACTACCATAAATTTGAAAAAGGAAAAGTAGTACAAAAAGAAGTTGAAAAAGAATTAATAGATAAACAAATATTAAGTAAGGAACAAATCCTCGAAGTTAGAGATTTAGTAAAAAAAGCAAGTGAATATTTTGGAAGATTTCAAGATATAGAATGGGCCTATGAAAATGGAAAATTATATTTATTACAATCTAGACCTATTACTACTATAACGAACTATAAAGATGGAAAAATAAATGTTTTTGATAATAGTAATATAGTAGAAAGCTATGGTGGAATTACAACTCCATTAACATTTTCTTTTATTAGAATGGTTTATGAGAATGTTTATATTGAACTTTGCAAAATCTTTAAAGTAAAACAAGAAAAAATTGAAATGAATTCACAGATGTTTAAAAATATGTTAGCTCTAATAGATGGAAGAGTTTATTATAATCTTTATGGATGGTATGGAATGCTATCAATGTTTCCAGGGCTTGGAAATAACAAAAAGTTCATGGAACAAATGATGGGAGTAAAGGAAAGCTTGCCAGATGATTTATTCCCAGTACCAGAAGCAACTTTTAAAGATAAAATAGGACTATTAAATACTGGCATAGGACTAGTAAATGGATTCTTTAAAATTAGAAAAATGACAAATAAATTTTATGATAGACTAAATGATGCACTTGAAGATAAAAACATCGATAATATGGATTTATATGAGCTTCACGACTATTATTATGAACTAGAAAAGAAGTTATTGCATAAATGGGATGCACCTCTTGTTAATGACTTTTTAGCAATGATATTTTATGGAAATTTAAAACAAGAATGTAAGAAACTTTTTAAGGAAGAAGGAGAATTAATTCATAATGATCTTTTGTGTAATGAAGGTGGAATAATAAGTAGTGAACCAGCCAAAAGAATAAAAGAAATGGCAAAAATTATAAAAGATGATGAAGAATTAATTAAATTATTAGAAAGTAATGATGTTTTACACATACAAAAAGAACTACCTAAATATAAAGAATTTAATAAAAAATTAAATGAATATTTAGATAAATTTTCTGATAGATGTCTGCAAGAATTAAAATTAGAAACATTAACATTAAAAGATAATCCTTGCAGTTTATATGCTTCAATAGCAACATTTGCAAGGAGAATTAAAACAGAAAATTTTGAAGAAATTGATGAAAGAGAAAATAGAATAGCAGCAGAGAAAAAAGTAAAAGAAAAATTAAGATTTAGACCAATAGAAAAAGCTAAGTTTAAATTCTTATTAAAACAAGCGAGATATACTGTTAAAAATAGAGAAAACTTAAGATTTGAAAGAACACTATTATTTGGAAGAGTAAGAGAACTATTTTTAAGAATAGGATTTATATTAACATCTATGAATGTTATAGAAGAAAAAAGAGACATATTTTATTTAGAAGTTGATGAAATATTATTTTACATAGATGGAAAGTCTACAACTAACAACTTAAAAGACTTAATTAGAATAAGAAAAGAACAATATTTAAAATATAAAGATACATTGCCAGATGAAAGATTTTATGCTTATGATGCTGTAAATGTCGGAAATACTTTTAAAAGAGAAGTAAAACAAGAAAAAGATACAAAAGTAGAAGCTAAACTAAAAGGGATTGGAGCATCACCAGGAAAAGTTACAGGAAAAGTAAGAATAATAACAAATCCTGCAAAAGCTAAATTAGAACATGGAGAAATATTAGTTGCAGAATATACTGATCCAGGATGGATTATGTTATTTCCAGCAGCAAGTGGAATATTAGTAGAAAGAGGAAGTCTATTGTCACATTCAGCAATAGTTTCAAGAGAATTAGGAATTCCTGCAGTTGTTGGAATAACAGGATTAATTAATAGCTTAAAAGACGGAGATGAAGTTGAATTAGATGGAACAACAGGAGAGGTAAGAAAGATAAGCTAGTTGGAGGAATGTAAATGGAAGAACAACAAGAAATTAAAAACTTAAATGAATTAGTAATAGCATCAGCCAAAAAATACGATGAAAAAATTCTATATAGATGTGAAAACATAACATATAAGAATTTTTGCAGTAAAGTACAAGCTTTAAAAAATGCATTAATAAATATGAACTTAAGAAATAAGAAAGTTGCTATTATTTCAGAAAACAGATATGAATGGGAAATTGCATTTTTAGCAACGATAAGTGCACAAAATATTGTTGTACCAATAGATAAAACCTTACCTAAAAATGAAATCGAGACAATAATTAACAGAACAAAAGTTGAAGCAATTTTTTATTCAAAAAATTATGAATTGGAACTAAATGAATTAAAGAATAAATATGATTTTTTACATCATTCAATTTCATTTGATTCTGAAAATGAAGAGTCTTTTAATAGCTTAATAGATATTGGTAAAAATATAAATATTGAAGAATTTAGCATAAATGAAAATGACGTTTGTTGTATAATTTTTACTTCAGGTACAACGTCTCAATCTAAAGCTGTTATGCTAACACATAAAAATATATGCTCTAATTTGATTAATACTTCAAAAATAATGGGACTAACCGAGAAAGATATAGCTTTATCTGTTCTACCACTTAATCATGTTTTAGAAGGATTATATTGCTTCTTGCTTTCTATTTACAATGGACTTGAAAGAATATATTGCCATGAAATAGACGAAATAATTGAATATATCAAAAAGTATAAGATAACATTTATGGGAGGAGTACCATTAATTTATGATTATCTATATGAGAGAAAAGAAGAATTAGAAAAAGAAGCAGAGCATATTAATTTCTTTATGAGTGGAGGAGCTAAGCTAAATCCAGAAATGGTAGAAAAATATAAAGAAATAGGAATTAACATAGTTCAAGGATATGGATTAACAGAATGTTCTCCAGTAGTGAGTATTGAAACAAAAAAAGAGAATAAAAAAGGTTCTGTTGGAAAAATTATACCAAATGTTCAAATAAAACTAGAAAATATAGAAAATGATGGAGTAGGAGAAATTCTAGTAAAAGGTGATAATATTTTCAAAGGATATTTTGATGATGAAAAAGATACAAGAGAAAGTATTGTTGATGGTTGGTTTCATACAGGTGATTTAGGAAAAATTGATAATGAAGGCTATTTATACATATGTGGAAGAACTAAGGAAATGATTGTTCTTCAAAATGGTAAAAAAGTATTTCCGCAAGAGATTGAAAGTATTTTAAATAGGTCTGAAAATATTTTTGAGTCTTTTATCTTTGACAATTCTAATAAAATTTATGCAGAGATTGTATACAATAAAGAGAATTTTATAAACCAGAATGAAGATGAAATAAAAAATGTATTAATGAAAGAAATTAGTATTATAAATCAAAAGCTTCCTAAATATAAAAGTATAAATGATATTTATATAACAGATGAACCAATTGAAAGAACTTGGAGCGGAAAAATAAAAAGAAATATAGAAAAAGAAAAATTGCTTTCAAATTTATTAAATGCAAATATTACAATTGTTGAAAATGATAATTTGGGGAGAGTAAAGAAGGTTATAGAAGGTCAACTTGGAAAAAACGAGATTGATGTTGATTCAAATTTAATTACTGACTTAGGTGCGGATTCATTAGATATAGTGGAATTATTTTTAAAAATAGAAAAGGAGTTTAATATTGTTATTTCAAAAGAGGAAAGAAGAGGGATAGTTACTGTAGGTGATATATTAAAATTAATAAAATAATTTAACTGCAAAAAAACTGATTGATAATTAATTTTCAAGCTTTGCTGTCGCAACTTTCAGATTTGAAAAAGCTAGTCTGTAAGTTGCTTCAATCGCACTTCGCTCGGCGTAGTTCGCTACGTTTGGTCGCTGCGCAGCTGTTCAAATTAATTATTAATCAGTTTTTTATTATATTACGAAGAAATAATTAATTTTCAAGCTTTGTTGTTGGAACTTCCAGCTCTAAAAAACAGTCTGTAAGTTGCTTCAATCACACTTCGCTCGACGTAGCTCACTACGTTTGGTCGCTGCGCAGCTGTTCAAATTAATTATTAATCGGGTTTATAATAAATAAAGTATAATTAAACCCTAATAATAATTAATTTTCAAGCTTTGTTGTCGCAACTTCCAGATTAGGAAAAACTAGTCTGTAAGTTGCTTCAATCGCACTGCGCTCGACGTAGCTCGCTACGTTTGGTCGCTGCGCAGCTATTCAAATTAATTATTAATCGGGTTTATGATAAATAAAGTATAGTTAAAACCTAATAATAATTAATTTTCAAGTTTTGCCGCCACAATTTTCAGATAAAATAGCATTAAAGTTACAATAAAAGTGTTACTTTTTTGTTTTTAAAAGCAATGTATAGATGTAAGATATCTTAAATGATGAGAAGGAGTTTAGATCTAAATTGAATACAAATACAATCATGAATTATTACAATAATAAAAATGAACTTGATTTAGAAAAGATAATAAAAGATTATTCGCCGTACATTGGTACAATAATAACAAATATGTCTAAAGGGAAAATCAACAGTGATGATATGGAAGAAATTATTTCAGATGTCTTTTTTATTATTTGGAATAATAAAGAAAAGATAGATGCAGAGAAAAAGCTTAGTTCATATATTGCTGGAATAACCAAAAACTTAGTAAAAGTTCAAATGAGAAAAAGTAGGTTGGCATTAGACATATCAGATTATGAAAATAAACTTTTCGACAATAATGAAATAGAAATATATGACAAAAATATTGATAAAATACATGCAATAGAGAAAAGTTTAGAAAAGTTAAAAGATAGAGATAAGAAAATATTTATAGATTTCTATTATTCATCTAAATCAATAAAGGATATAGCTAAAGAAGAAACGTGTTCTGAATTTGCTATTAAGCAAAAACTTTATAGAATACGTAATAAAATTAAAAAGGAGATAAAAAAATATGAATCATAATGATATATATGAAAAAGTAAAGATGAAAATAGCTATATCTGAAAGTATAAAGGAGGATTTAGCTATGAATTTAAATAAAAGGAATATAACAAGAAGTATAGGAATTGCTGCATGTGCATTAATAGCAACTACTGGAATAGCATTTGCTGGAGGAAAGGTGGCAGAAAAAATTTGGAAAACACCTGAAAAAGTAGATGTTTCTTATGAAATAACAGATAAAGTAAAAAAAGAAAATATTACGCAAGAAGAAGCGGAGAAAAAAGCAATAGAAGTTTTGGAAAAGATAGGATTTAATTCTAACATTATAGACAGAAAAGAATCTAAATATGGAACATCAAATCAAATTGATTTTATTTTTTATACAGAAGATAATTATGCAATTACGATAAATGGATTAAGTGGAGAATTTTTTGATATCCATGATGAGAAGCCTGTTGATAAAGAATATTATGAGACTATTGTAAAAGAGTCTGAAGCAATAGAAAAAGCTAAATTTTATATTAATTTATTTGGATATAATATGGATGAATACCAATTAGTTCAAAGTTCTGCTGAAGAAAATGTATTTATACATGATAAAAATAAAACTATAAAAATGCCTGAAGGTGAAAAAGGATCAGCGTATAATATTTCATTAAAGTATAATAAAAAATATGGTGAAGTTACAAATCCATATGAATATGTTGATATTACTATTAATGCTGGTACAGATAGACTAGGAATGTTCCGTACTAGCAACATACCATTTGATAATAATGAGACAATAATTTCAAAAGATGATGCAATAGAAATAGCAGAAGAAGCGGATAAACAAATTGAAGCAAATGAAGTTGAAACAATAAAAGCTGAGAAAATGGTTGTTAAAATGAATGCAGATGCGTATGAAAGAATAAATAATACAGAAAAATATTATGAAGCTGTACAAACACCTGATTATCCATCAGAAAATAGAAATTATTATAATGTAGATGAAAAAGTAAGAAATGCATGGGTAGTAGTAATTAATTATAAAAGCAATGAAGGTGATGATATAGTAAAAAGAGTTACAGAAGGACAATATAGCTATTTTGTAGATGCAACAACAGGAGAAATAATAGGAGGATATATAGGTGACTATATAGCTTATCCATTTAAATAACTAAGTAAAATTAGATTATGAAGTAAGCAAAAAACACTTTATTCAGTAAATAAAAAATTATGCTAAAATACTGAATGAAGTGTTTTTATCTTATAGGAAATTTCTATAAGATAAAGTCTTTACACAAAAAAATAAAAATGAGAAAATTTGTAACGAAAATATAATTTAACAGTCTTATTGTAAAGGAGGTCAAATTCTATGCAGAATATCGAAGAAGTTTATAAAGAATATTTTGACATAGTAAATAGATACCTCTTATGTTTGACACATAATGCTGACCTATCTGAAGAACTTACACAAGAAACATTTTTTAGGGCTGTAAAAAATATAAATAAATTTAAAGGAAATTGTAAAATATCAGTATGGCTTTGCCAAATAGCAAAGAATTTATGGCTAGATGAGATTCATAAAAATAAAAAAATTGATAATCAGGATGTGTTAGATATTTTAGAAGATAACCAGAATTTAGAAGAAAACATTATTGATAAAACAGAAAAATTAGAATTGTACAATAAGATTAAAAAATTAGATAGTCAAACAAAAGAAGTAATCTATTTACGAATAACTGGAGATTTAACCTTTAAAGAAATTGGAACAATATTAAATAAAACTGAAAATTGGGCAAGAGTTACTTATTATAGAGGAAAAAACAAGTTAAAGGAGGTAGATTAAAATGAAAGATAGTAAAGAATGTAAAATCATTCAAGATTTATTGCCAAATTATATTGAAAATCTTACAAATGAAGAAACTTCAAAATTTGTCAAAGAACATATAAATAAATGTGATGAATGTTCACAAATATACAAGACAATGAAATTTGATTTAGAAAATAATAATAAAACAGAAAAAAAAGAAATAAATTTTATAAAAAAATATAACCAAAAATATAATTTATTAAAATTAATACTGACTATAATAATTATTTTTATATTAGTAGTAATTACTCGCAAAGAAATTATCATAAAATCAATATCTGATAAAGCAACGAAATCAGTACAATTACAAAATTATTATTCAAAGCGATATGAGTACGGTATAGATACAATTGGAATTGTTGATGAATATAGAAAAGATGGAAAGTATTTAAAAGAGAAAAAAATAATATCAAAAGAAACTGGAGAAAAATTAGAAGATCCGATAATAGAAGTATTTGATGGAGAAAAGTATATTTTATATACTACAACATTAATGAAAGAAAATGATGGAGTTGAAACTAAAATTAAAACTGCACAAATTGTAAATGATGAAAATGTTAAAGTTTCTGACTTTGCTATAATTCCAGGAATTAAAAATTATATAAATTCATATTCACTTCAATCTAGTCAATTAAGTTTTCATAGAAGATTTATACCTATATTTAAAGATGCTTTTGGAAAAATTGATTCAACCAAGTGTAATGGAAAAGAATGTTATGTTTTTTCAAATATGTCAGGGCAAGTAAATCATGATGGACACAAAATGTATGCATATATAGATAAAGAAACAGGATTACCTGTTAGGATTACAGGAGGGTGGATAGGAACTAATAGTCCTACAGAACAAAGAGAATATAATGAAATAATAGACTTTTATATAGAATTTAATAAAGTTACTGATGAAGATTTATTAGTACCTGATATAGATAAATACAAACTAGTGGAATAGCTGAACTAATTTGCAAAAACGTCAATTTCATGCTAAAATAAAAAGGCAAAGCGATATAATGTGTACTGTAATAGTTTTTATGGGAGGAGGATTATGAGATATTTCAAACTTGAAAACTTATGGTTATGTCGGTTAGTATCAGTGTTAAGAAATGATAGTAACATAATGATATTACACGACGCCAAAAGCACAGAACTAATGGTACTTGATGACGAAATTCCTGTTTTTAGTTGTGCAGGTGTGCCACATTACTTCAATCTTGAAGGAAAAAGAGCGTACCATGCTACACAGAAAACTGTATATACAGTAGAGGACATAGGTAAAACCTTTGTAATGTATAGACACAAAATTCCGGTGAGTTACTTATCAGAAGAGGAGATCAGAACGCAAGAAGTCTCCGAATCTAGAGTAAGAGAGTTGGCAATGGCATTAGCACACTACAGATGGATGGAATAATAATCCTAAAAAAAGACCCCGTTTGGGGTCCATTTTTTTATATAGTAGAAAAGTTCTCCGAATTTCCTATAATATAAAGGCTTTGCCAAATTTGCACACAAATTTTTTAACAAAAATTTGGCGCAT
>CANQAH010000099.1 GCA_947588885.1 uncultured Clostridia bacterium | reverse complement strand
AAAGTTCTCCGAATTTCCTATAATATAAAGGCTTTGCCAAATTTGCACACAAATTTTTTAACAAAAATTTGGCGCATAGAACAAAGACGCGGACAATTCAGGATAATCTTTCCTTTTGCAGATTATTTATTGTCCGCTTTTGTTCTTATCATTCATTTTACTAGGAATTGATGCTAAGAAAGTTGTTTCAACATACAATTTATGTGCAAATGAAAGAATTACACTTTTCAAAAGTTTATGTTCTATTGAAATATCTGCTGGAATTTCATATTCATCACCTTTAAATACTGCGAATACAGCATTTTCGACTTCTGCACAAAATTGATTATATGCTAAAACTAATTTTGTTGTTTTTCCAGCGTATGAAATAAATTCTGCAATATTATTTATACTATAAACTTGTTTCAATATACAAATAACAAATAGAGAAGCTATATGATCTCTATTATATTTTTTCTTATTAGGAGCTGGTATAATTTGTTGTTTAACATAGTTATTAATCATGGTTTTAGTAATTACAAGATTATCTTCAGAACCTAAATATGGATTTAAATAAGTTTCTAAATAAGATACTAATTGATCCAAATATATGTCAATCTTAGGTAGCTCTTGCCATCTAGGAATATGAAAATTATTTATCTTTTTTAATTTTGCATTTATAGAATCTTTATTTTTACTCATATTTCACCACTTTCCTCTTACTAATATTACCACACGGTCAGATATTAGTCAATGATTGACAGAATAAAAGATATATGATAATCTAGTATCGAATACTAGATTGGAGGGTATTATGGAGGACAAAAGAACAAATTTATATGAAGCAACAGAATTTGAAAATTTACGCGAAATAATTAATAATTCAGTAGAAAAATATCCAGATAATAAAGCTTTTATTATAAAAGAAAAAGATGGTGAAGAAACAAAATACGTAAATATAACTTATAAACAATTTGGTGAAGAAATAAACTCATTAGGAACAAAGTTTATAGATATGGGTTTAAAGGGTAAAAGAATTGCTATTATAGGAAAAAATAGATATGAGTGGATCTTATCATACTTAGCAGTAGTAAATGGAACCGGAATAGTTGTGCCTCTAGATAAAGGATTAACTGAACCAGAAATAGAGAACTCAATTGAAAAAAGCAAAGCAGAATATGTAATCTGTGAAGAATCATATATAGAAATATTAGAAAAATTAATTAACAACAAAGAAAAAGATTTTAAAATAATTTGTATGGATAAACAAGATAAATATCCATACTTGTCAAAAATGATAGAAGACGGAAAAAAACTTTTAAAAACAGGTAATAAGAAGTTTTTAGATGCAAAAATTGATAATACAGGAATGAGCATTTTATTGTTTACATCAGGAACTACATCAAATTCAAAAGCTGTTATGTTATCACATAAGAATATTGCATCAAATATTTATGGCATGACAAAAGCTGAAGATATACGTTCAACAGATACCAATATTGCATTTTTACCATTCCATCATACTTTTGGATGCACAGGAATATTGATGTTCCTAAGTAGAGGTGCAACAAATGTATTTTGCGATGGATTAAGACATGTTCAAAAAAATCTAGTTGAATACCAAGTTTCAACATTTGTTTGTGTACCATTATTAATCGAATCAATTTACAAAAAAATATGGCAAGAAATTGAAAAAACAGGTCAAACTAAAAAAGTTAAATTTGGTATAAAGTTAAGTAAATTTCTTTTAATATTTGGAATAGATGTTAGAAGAAAATTATTTAAAGAGATATATGACAAATTAGGAGGAAAGATTCGTTCAGTAATAAGTGGAGCATCTGGATTAGATCCTAAAGTTACAGAAGGTTTAAAAGATTTTGGATTATCTGTAATTCAAGGATATGGACTTACAGAAACTGCACCAGTTCTTGCTGCTGAAACAGTTAAGGCATGTAAAACTGGCTCAACAGGATTACCTTTACCAGGAGTTGAAATAAAAATTGAAAACAAGAACGAAGAGGGCATTGGAGAAATTGTTGCTAAAGGTCCAAATATAATGCTTGGATATTACGAGAATGAAGAAGAAACAAATAAAGTAATAAAAGATGGATGGTTCCATACAGGAGACTTAGCATATATGGATGACGAAGGATTTATATTTATAACAGGAAGACAAAAAAATGTTATAGTTTTAAAAAATGGAAAAAATATTTATCCTGAGGAAATTGAAACATTGATTAATAATCTTCCATATGTTGAAGAAAGCATGGTATATGGGAAAGAAAAAGATGATGATTTAGTAGTATCTGTAAAAGTTGTTTACAACAAAGATTACATGAAGGAAAAATTCCCTGACGGAAATAAAGCAGAAATTGAAAAAATGATTTGGAATGATATAAAAGAAATTAATAAAACTATGCCAAACTATAAACATGTTAAAAATTTAATTGTAACAGATGAAGAGATGATAAAAACAACTACTGCAAAAATAAAAAGATTTGAAGAAATTAAAAAAATTAATAAAGAAGATAAAAAAGATTAAAAAGATCTATAGAAAAAGCCGTTTAAATAAATATAAACGGCTTTTAAAATGCTTTATTTTTAGGCTTTTACAAAACTTGACTTTGAAAAACTTGAAATATATAATCAACCTAAAGAAACAGAAATTCAATGAAAAATTGGAGGAAATATATGGAGTTTAATTTAATTAACTCAGGCAAAATCATAGTAGTAAAAAGAGACGGAAAAAAAGTTGAATTTAATAGAGCTAAAATTGCTTTAGCAATAAAAAAAGGTTTTGACAGTATAAAATTAGAAAATGGAGAAAATAAATATACAGAAAAAGATGTTAATACAGTCCTAAATACGGTATTAATAAAAATAGAAGAATTAAAGTCTGAAAAAATAAAAATAGAAGAAATTCAAGATATGATAGAAGCAGCATTGCGAGAAGAAAATTATCAGGATGTATTTGAGTCATTTTCAACATATCGTGAAAGAAGAAATCAATCAAGACAATTATTTTTTGATGAAAAAAAGCAACATAAATTCTTAAAAGCAATTGAAAATTTAGGAATGAATTCTCAATTACATGAAGAAGAAGTTACTTCAGGAAATAGTACAGCAATGGGAACAATGCTTAGCTATGGCCAAACTCTTTCAAATGAATTTGCCAAAGCATACTTAATAAAGAGAAAATTTGTAGAACAACATGAAAGTGGAGAATATTATATTCATGATCTAGATTATTTTCCAATGGGAACAACTACAAGCTGTCATATAGATGTAGATAAATTATTTCAAGATGGATTTTCAACAGGATATGGCTATTTAAGAGAACCAAATAACATAATGACATATTCAATATTAACAGCAATTGCTATTCAAGCAAACCAGAATGATCAACATGGAGGACAAAGTATTCCATTATTTGATTATTACTTTGCACCAGGAGTTGTAAAAACGTTTAAAAAAGAATTTAGACAAACAGTATATGATTTCTTAGACTATAGCGATTTTGGAATATTTGCTGCTGTAAATGGAATGGAAAGAGAAATTGAAAAAATTACTTCAATTCAATTTGATATATCAATATTTGATGCATATTGTAGAGAGTCAGAACAATTAAAAAGACTATTTAGAATAGCATATGGTAAAGCTTTGAAAAAAACAGAGAAAATAGTTTATCAAGCAATGGAAGCATTTATACATAATTTAAATACAATGAGATCAAGAGCTGGAGCTGTATTACCAAACTCAACTGTAAACTTAGGAACAGATACAACGCCAGAAGGAAGAATGATAACAAAGAATTTCTTATTAGCTTTAGAAACTGGAATTGGTAGAGATGAAAAACCTTTATATCCTCATACAGTTTTCAAAGTAAAAGAAAATGTTAATTATGATAAAAAAGATATTAATTATGATTTATTAAAATTAGCATGTAAAGTTGATTCAGAAAAACAATTAATAAGTTTTGCATTTTTAGATACAGATTTTAATAAAGCAGGATATATACCAACTGATAAAGACACTGAAGTTGCGTATATGGGGAACTGCATCAGAGTTTATGAAAACGTAATAGATAAATCAAAAGTAAGTTCTATTGGTAGAGGAAATCTTTCAACAGTTACAATTAATTTACCTAGATTAGGATTGAAATATGGAATATTAAAAAATGATAAAATAAGGATTCAAGAATTCTATGATGATTTAGACATAAGAATAGAAAAAGCAAGCGAAATGCTATTAGATAGATATGAATTTCAAGCAGATAAAAGAGTTTATAATTTTCCATTTTTAATAGGACAAGGAAATTGGCTAGATAGTGAAAAATTAAAACCAGCAGATAGATTAAGAAGAGTAAACAAGCATGGAACATTAGCAATAGGTTTTACAGGATTAGCTGAATGTTTAAAAGCATTAACAGGTAAACATCACGGAGAGTCACAAGAATCACAAAAATTAGGATTAGAAATAATTCAATTTATGAGGCAAAAAGTTGATAAATTAGCCGAAAAAAATAATTTGAATTTTGTATTATATGAAACACATGAAAAAGATGCTAGAGAATATTTTATGAGTATTGATAAATCAATTTATGGAAAATATAAAGGAGTTACAGACAAAGAAATATATACAGAAGGATTTTCATTACCTGAAGAATATAATATATCAGTAAAAGATCAACTTGAAGTTGAAGCAAAATATCATAAATTAACAAATGGAGGACATATCACAATTATTGAACTTGGAAGTAAAGCTCAAGGAAATGAAGAAATATTTGAGAAAACAGTTAGACAGATGAAAGAAGCTGGATTAGGATTTGGCAAATTAGTGATAAATTAATATTAGATATACATTAAAAACTAAATCAATAATATGTTGAAAATACTATTGATTTAGTTTTCTTATATCTTCAGGAAGATCTGAAATAAATTCTATTTTTTTATTTGTAATTGGATGAATAAAACTAATATAATATGCATGTAAAGCTTGCCTATTTATTAATGATGATGAATTTCCGTATAATGAGTCACCAACTATTGGATGACCAATATAAGCTGAATGAACTCTGATTTGATGAGTTCGGCCGGTTTCTAAAATAAATTCAACTTTACTTAAATTGTTAAATTCATTTAAAATTTTGTAGTGAGTTATTGCAACATCACCAGAATTGTCTACACATCTTTCAATAATACTATTTTCTTTTCTTGCAATTGGAGCATTAATAGTACCAACTTTATTTGTTAAATAACCTTCTAAAATTGCAATATATTTTTTTATAAATTTACCATTAGCCATTTGCCTAACTAAACATTCTTGAATATATTCATTTTTTGCAAACACAACAATTCCAGAAGTATCTTTATCAAGACGATTTACAGGTCTAATTTTTTTCTGTAATCCAATTTTATTAAAATATGATTTAACACCATTTGAAAGAGAATCATTATAATGTAATATAGAAGGATGAACAGGAATACCAGATTGTTTATCTATAATTAACAAATATTCGTCTTCAAATAAAATATTTAAGTGTATATTTTCATTAGGAACAATTCCATCAGAATCCTCAATAAAGTTTTCTTTAATAACAAGAGCATCATTTTCTTTTATGGAGAATGATATTGGTATGCAAATATCATTAAGAAAAATACATTTGTTTTTCTTAAGTTTTACAATAAAACGTTCAGACATATTAAATTTGTTTTTCAAAATTTGTTTAATATTTTCATCAGATTTTTTGACCGTATATTTTAAAATCATAATAAAACCTCACATATATTTATATTAATACAAAAACTCCCAAATATAAAGTGGAAATTTAATTATACAAATAATTGACTTTGGAATGGCAATTTTATATAATCAACTCAGTTATTTCATAGGAGGAGATTATGGATTTTATTGAGCAAATAAAGCAAAAAGCAAAATCAGAAATTAAAACTATAGTATTGCCTGAATCAGAAGATGTTAGAGTATTAACAGCAGCAAGAAAAGTTGAAGATGAAGGTTTTGCTAAAATTATTCTAGTCGGAAACAAAGAAAAAACTGAAGATATTGCAAAAAAAGAAAACATTGATATTTCAGGTATACAAATTGTAGATCCAGAAAAATCAGAAAAATATGATGAATATGCAAATGCTTTTTTTGAATTAAGAAAAGCTAAAGGAATAACATTAGAAGATGCTAACAAGATTGTGAAAGATCCAGTTTATTTTGGAACGATGATGGTAAAAATGGAAGATGCTGATGGGCTTGTTTCAGGAGCAGCACATTCAACATCTGATACATTAAGACCAGCTTTACAAATATTAAAAACTGCACCTGGAACTAAACTTGTATCAGCATTTTTTTTAATGAATGTGCCTAATTGCGAATATGGTGAAAATGGATTATTTGTATTTGCAGATAGTGGTTTAAATGAAAATCCTGATAGTGACAAACTAGCTGAAATCGCAGCTTCTTCTGCTAAGAGTTTTGAACAGCTTGTTGGAAAAGAAGCAAAAGTTGGAATGCTTTCTTATTCTACATATGGAAGTGCAAAATCTGAATTAACTGAAAAAGTTATTGAAGCTACAAAATTATTAAAAGAGAGATATCCTGAAATCAAAGCTGATGGAGAATTACAACTAGATGCAGCTATTATACCTGAAATTGCAGCAAGCAAAGCAAAAGGAAGTGAAGTTGCAGGAAAATGTAATACACTTGTATTTCCAGATTTAAATGCAGGTAATATTGGATACAAATTAGTTCAAAGACTAGCAAAAGCTGAAGCATATGGACCTTTATGCCAAGGAATTGCTAAACCAGTAAATGATTTATCAAGAGGATGCAGCAGTGATGACATAGTTGGAGTTGTAGCAATTACAGCTGTACAAGGAATGAAATAGAATAAAATAAAAAAAGATATGTTAAAGGCAAACGAGAGAGCAAACCGGAGGTGTACACTAGTACATTGAAGAGCTGAAATACAAAAAGAAAAAGTAAAAAAATGTAATATAAAAATCAAATATGTTAGAAAAGTTATATATTAGAATTTTAAATATATAAGAAAAAAATGTAAAAAAGAAGATTTATCAAAAGCAAGTATTACAAGGCGAACGAGTGAGCAAACTGGAGGTGTACACTAGTACATTGAGGATTTGCGAATGAAGTTTAACGAAGTAAGACGCAGCTTTTCATAAATCTGAGGAGGAGAAAATGAAAGTATTAGTCATAAACAGCGGCAGCTCATCTTTAAAATATCAACTAATTGATACAAAAAAAGGAGAATCATTAGCTCAAGGAAATTACGAAAGAATAGGTCATAGACAATCTTTTTTAACACATAAAGTAAATGGAGAAAAATATAAAATTGAACATTATGTACAAAATCATGATTTAGCAATTAGAGTTATGATAGAAGAATTAACAAAAAAAGATTATAAAGTTATAGATAGTCTAGATGAAATTGATGCAATCGGATTAAGAATTGTTCACGGTGGAGAAAAAGTAGCAGAACCAGTTCTAATAGATGAAAAAGTTGAAAAAATAATTAAAGATTGTATTCCGTTGGCACCTTTACATAACCCAGCAGCACTTTTAGGAATAGAAGCATGCAAAAAAGAAATGCCAGGTAAACCAATGGTAGCAGTTTTTGATACAGCCTTTCATCAAACAATTCCTGAAGAAAGATATATATATCCAATACCATATAAATACTATGAAAAATATAGAGTAAGAAAATATGGATTCCATGGAACATCACATATGTATGTTTCTAGAAGAGTTGCAGAACTAATTGGAAAACCAGTTGAAGATTTAAAAATAGTTAACTGCCATTTAGGCCAAGGTGCAAGTATATGTGCTATTCAAGGAGGAAAATCAGTTGAAACAAGTATGGGATTAACACCACTTGGAGGAATTGCAATGGGATCAAGAAGTGGAGATTTAGATCCATCTGTTGTCACATATTTAATGGAAAAAGAAAAACTTTCTCCTGAAAAAATGAATGAAATATTAAATAAAGAATCTGGACTATATGGTATTTCACAAATTTCACCAGATGCAAGAGATATTGAAAATGTAGCTTTTAATGAAGGAGGTCATAATGCACAGTTAGCATTAGATAATTATCATTATTTAGTTGTTGCATATATTGCTAGATGTGTTGCTGCAATGAATGGAATTGATGTTTTGACATTTACTGCAGGAACAGGTGAAAAAGGCTGGGAAACTAGAGAAGAAATATGCAAAAGATTAAAATTCCTAGGTGTAGAAATTGACATAGAAGGAAACAAATTTAAAGGAAAAGAGAAGAAAATAAGCACAGAAAATTCTAAAGTTGAAGTTTATGTTGTTCCTACAAACGAGGAACTTATGATAGCAAAAGAAACAGAAGAAATCGTAAGTAAATTAAATAAATAAAAAAATTGAAACGTATGTACATGAGGATAAAAAATATAAGAATTGAAAATAAAAGGAAAGATTTATCAAAAGCAAGTATTACAAGGCAAATGAGAGAGCAAACTGGAGGTGTACGATGGTACATTGAGGATAAAAATACAGAAAAGCCGTTGGAAAAAGAAACGAATATTGCAAGGCAAAATTTGATTTTAAACACCGGAGTGTACGCTTGTACATAAGAATAAAAAGAAAAAAATCAAGTCAAGATAAATATATTCGGAAAAGAAGCAAGTATAGCAAGGCAAAATAATGTTTTTAATACCGGAGTGTACACTTGTACATGAGGATTTAAAAATATTATTTTAACGCAGATAGACGAAGCTTATTTTTCGAATAAGAGGAGGAAAAAGGATGAAAATACTAGTACTAAACTGCGGCAGTTCATCACTAAAATATCAACTAATAGATATGGAAAGTGAAAAATTGCTAGCATCAGGAAAATATGAAAGAATAGGCGAAAAAGAGGCCTTTATAACACATAAAGTTAATGGTCAAAAGAAAACAATTGAACATTATGCACCAGACCATGCAGAAGCTATAGACTTTACATTAAAACAACTTATAAATCCAGAATATAAAGTTATAGATTCATTAGATGAAATTTCTGCTATTGGACATAGAGCTGTTCATGGAGGAGAAAAGATTGCAGAATCTGTTGTTATTGATGAAAATGTTATTCAAACAATAAAAGATAACACAGATTTGGCACCATTACATAATCCAGCAACAATACTTGGAATTGAAGCTTGTAAGAAAGTAATGCCAGGAAAACCAATGGTAGCAGTTTTTGATACAGCATTTCATCAAACTATGCCAAAAGAAAATTACATTTACCCAATTCCATATGAATACTATGAAAAATACGGAGTAAGAAAATATGGATTCCATGGAACATCACATATGTATGTTTCAAGAAGAGTTGCAGAAATAATGAATAAACCTATTGAAGAACTAAAAATTGTTAGCTGCCATTTAGGTCAAGGTGCAAGTATATGTGCTATCCAAAATGGCAAATCAGTTGAAACAAGTATGGGACTAACACCACTTGGAGGGATACCAATGGTTACAAGAAGTGGAGATTTAGATCCATCAGTAGTTTTATATATAATGAAAAAAGAAAATCTAACTGCAGAAGAAATGGAAAAGAAACTTAATAAAGATTCTGGAGTTATGGGAATTTCCGGACTTGCACCAGATTTTAGAGAAATTGAAGCAGCTAGCTATGGAGATAATGAAAGAGCAAAAATTGCTATGGAAAACTTTAAATCAACAATAGCACAATATGTTGCAAGATATGCAGCTGTAATGAATGGCGTTGACGTTGTTGTATTTACAGGTGGAGTTGGAGAAAACCAAATAAATATACGTAAAGGAATTTGTCAACATCTTGAATTTATGGGATTAAAACTTGATGAAGAAGCTAATAATGTTAGAAGTGAAGAAAAGATGATTTCAACAGCAGATTCAAAAGTTAAGGCATATATTGTTCCAACAGATGAAGAAATGATGATTGCAAAAGAAACTCAGAGACTTATAAAATAAAACAGTTTAAAAAGGAGAGAAATTATGAAAAATAAAAAGGTTATTATAATATTATCAATTGTTATTGTAGTAGCCATTATAGCTGCTGCAGTTGCTGGCTGGCTAATGCTAAATAAAAATGATGACAAAGAAGATAAAAAAGAAAAAGCTGAACAAGAGTTTAACTGGCAAGATTTATATGCAGAAAAATTGAAAGAACAAGAAGAAAATGTTGATATAAGCCTAGTTGACTTAAACTTTGATGAAATTCCAGAACTAATAATAAAAACATCAAAAGGAATATTTAATGTTTTTACTGTTAACAAAGAAAATAAAACTTCAGAAGCAGTTATTGAAAATTCTGAAATAGATAATTTAATATTAGTTTATGATTATGAAAAACAAGCTTATAAATATGTATATAAAACAAAAAATAATGAGAAAAAAAGCAATGTAATTAGTGAAGATTTGACAACTGAAGAAGTTGATAACACAACAGAAGAATATGAACAAAACAATATTCCTATTAAAGAAAATATCCAAGAAGATGTTAATACAAATGTAGAAGCTAATAGTGAAGAAGATACAATAAAAGAGCAATTAGATTCTGCTGAGGAAAAATCTAAAACTGTTGATGATTATGAGGCAGAACTTGGAAAAGATATAAATGAATATATTGAGGAAAAGAGAAAAGAATTAACAGAAAAACCTTCTGAAGAAGAAGCTATGGAAATTGGAGAAGAACTATACGAATATGGAGAATATCCTGTTATTAGTGAATATTCAGGTGGTAAATATAAGTCATATTTAGGAAAATCAAAAGCTCAGCTTCTAGAAAATGCAGAAAGAAAAGATTTTAACGGAATTTATGCAGGACATAAATTTACAAATAGTTCAGATGTTGAAGATTACTTCACACAAAATAGACTAAATGAACTTACAGCAAGCAAACAGCCATCACCATATGGATTAGAAAAATCAAATGGATCTTGGTATTTACTGGATGCACCAGTTGGAGGTGATCCAACATTTTTGGTAACAACTTTAGATATTAAATCTATTACGAATAACAAAATAACTTATACAGCAACAACTTACTATTCAGATGATTTTTACGAGATTGGTGAAAAGTATAATGTAATGGATGGTGATAATTACGACGGTGAAAAAACAACAGAAAATCTTAGAAAAAATATAGACACAATAAAAAAGAATTATAAAACAACTACAGAAGTACATGATTTTGTAATAGTCAAAGAAGACGGAAAATGGAAAATTGACCAACAAAAAGTCACATATTAATTTTTTACAAAAGAGCGTAATAAGAGTATTACGCTCTTTGCTAATGGAGACATAAATGATAGATATAGAAAAATATTTTGATAACTTTTTTAGAGGAACAAAGGACACTTCACTGAGTTCAATGAAATACTTTATGAATGAGTATGATAATTTTGAAAAAGAAATGAACTTTATTCATATCGCTGGAACAAATGGAAAAGGTAGCTGTGCTGAAATGATTAGTAATATACTAATAAAAGCTGGTTATAAAGTTGGAAAATTCTTGTCACCTCATTTAATAAAATATAATGAAAGAATTAGTGTTAATGGTAATAATATAACAGATAAAGAAATGTCAGACTTAATTGAGGAATTGCAACCTAAAATAGAAAAATATAATGAAAAATTTAATAGTCAAATTACTATATTTGAATTAGAAACTATAATGGGCTTGCTATATTTTTATAGAAAAAATGTTGATTTTGTAGTATTAGAAACAGGGCTTGGAGGATTATATGATTGTACAAACATTATCACAAAACCAATAGTTTCAATAATTACATCAATTGGATATGATCATATGAAGATATTAGGAAACACTTTGCCAGAAATTGCATATCAAAAAGCAGGGATAATAAAAAATGAGTCAAATACAATATTCTTTTCACAGTTTGAAGAAGTAGATGAAGTATTTAAAAAAGTATGTAAAGAAAAAAATAATAAATTACATTTGATAAAAAATGAAGACATTACTAATTTTTCTTATGACAAAAAATATCAGTATTTTGATTACAAAAATATGAAAAATATTGAGATAAATCTTAAAGGAATGAAACAAGTAAATAATGCAAGTGTAAGCATTGAATGTATAAAAATATTAAATGATTCAGGATTTAAGATTTCAGAAGAAAACATTAGATCTGGTTTAAAAACTGTTATTCATAAAGGAAGAATGGAAATACTTTGTGAAAAACCATTAATAGTATTTGATGGAGCACATAATGAGCCAGCAATAGAAAATTTAAGACAAACAGTAGATATGTATTATAAAAATTATAAAAAAGTATTTGTTATATCTATCTTAAAAAGAAAAGATTATAGAAAAATAATAAAAGATATTATGGAACAAAATGATGCAACATTTATATTCACATCAGGAAATGATGAAAATATATATGCATCTAAAGATGAACTATATGAAGAAGCAATGAAGTATAAAACAAATAATCAGATAATTATGAAAAAAGACTTAGAAAATGCAATAGATGAAATTAAAACAGAAAAGAATGAAGTAAATTTTATAATTGGAAGTTTTTATGTTTATGGAAATGCAGTAAAAGAAATACAAAAAATTACAAATAAATAGTATAATAAAAAAAGTGAACTTTTCTAACAATAGAAGAGTTCACTTTTCTATTTTGTTCTTACGGTACGATAATTGTTTTATAATTTGTATATGTCACCATTCCAGTTTTTCCACTAGGATGTTTTTTTACATATTTTATATAAGTGTAATCAACAGAAACATTTCTTTCTAATGAAGCTCTACAATTTTGTTTAGCAAGTTGAGCGCATTTGAAAATAGTATCTTCATCTGGGATCTTACCATTTGTTTTTAAAATAATATGTGCACCATGAAAACCTTGAGCATGAAACCACATATCAGATTTATTTGCAAAATGTAGTGAAAGATAATCATTTTGTTTATTATTTTTTCCAATATAAATATCATAATTATTAATAACAATTTTATGTAATTTATTTATTAGATTATTGTCAGTATTTAATTTTTGAAAAGATTTATAATTATATTTTTTCATTTGTTCATTTTCAGAAAATTCATTATGAATTTCTTCAATATCTTCTAAAGTAGTTGCTACAGAAATAGAGTAGATGATACTTTCAATATATTCAAGTTCTAGTTCTGTTTCTTTCTTTTGTACTGTAACTACATTTAAAGTGTTTTTTAATTTATTATATTTTTTATAAAACTTTTCTACGTTTTTACTATAAGAAATAGAAGTATCAAGTGGAATTGTAACTGGAGAATTATTATCATAGTAATTTTCTACAGTTACTTGTGACTCTGCATGATCACCTGTAAATCGATAAAGATTTGCTGTTAATAATTCTCCATATAATTTATATTTATCCATGTTTTCACAGGATTTTAATTTTTCATTAATATTTTCTAATTTTTTAGAAGATTTTTTTAAAGCAGATAAAATTAATTTAGACAAATTATTTTTAGCATTAGAAAAAATATTTTCAGCTTCTTTATTATAATAGTAATCATCAATAAATTTATTTATATTACATTCTTCCAAATTTAATTCAATTGTATAATCTTTATCAATACACTTTATTGAAACATTGTTTGTTCCAAAAGAATTAATTACTTCTTTTATATAATCATAAACTTTTCTTATTTCATCATAATCTTTTGTATTTAAATTAATATTAAGTACATTAAAAACATTTGAAATAAAAGTATTACTGAAACCAGTAAAAGTATTTGACAAATAGTCAACTAAATTAATGTAATCTGCAGAAGAAATAATTGAGTAAAATTCATCAAAAGAATTAATTTCAAGAAAAGATTTTTTTTGAAAAGATGGTAAAACATAAAATCTAGCTGGTAAAATTTCACGATCAGAAGTAATTATATGTTTTATTGCATCAATAATAAATCCTTTATCATTTAAAAGGATAATATTACTACGTCTGCCCATAAGTTCAATAATTAAAGAAAAATTTAATACATCTTTTAATTCATTATTTCCTTCAAAATTAATACAAACAATTCTATCTAAATCATAACTATAAATATCTTTTATTTTAGCCCCTGATAAATATTTTCTAAGTAACATACAAAAATTAAGAGCATTAGTTGGATTTGGCTTAGTATAATTAGTAAGACACATTCTGTAATAATTAGGATGAATGCAAATGTCTAATGCATAGTTATCTTTATTATATAGATTAAAAATAATTTCAAATTTATTTGGTTGTAAAATTTTATTAACTCTAGCACCAATTAAACTATTTTTATAATTAGATACTAAATATTTTATAATCATTCCGTCAAAAGCCATAATAACTCCTTTCACAAAATATAATATAGT
Organism: uncultured Clostridia bacterium; assembly: GCA_947588885.1. GTDB lineage: Bacteria > Bacillota > Clostridia > TANB77 > CAG-508 > UMGS1994. Next base: position 11,119 of record CANQAH010000099.1, on the reverse strand, counting down.
ACAAATTAGCAAAAAGTCAAGAATAATGAAACTATCTAAAAACTTATATAAAAACAAATAATATAACTTGTTTAAAAAAATAGCATATGTTATAATGATAACCATGAATTGCCAAAGTGTCTTAGGCAAAAAGGTTGTTGAAATAGGAGTGAAAAGAAAAAATGTTAATTGAAAAATTTATATTTAACATATTAGCTTTTTCTTTATTTATTATCATTTTTTCTAAACTAATACGAAAAAATGACACAAATTATATTTTTATACTCATTGTTGAAGCAATAGGCATTGCACTAAACTTTTTAGAACTATTAATTGGCGGAATACTAACAAATATAGCATTTAAAATATTAATGTATATATTATCAATATTAATCCCAATGATAATTGTAATAATGGAAAGAAAAGGAGAAAACTTTTCAGAAATTATATCTATTATTGAAGCAAAATTTTTATTGCATATAGGAGACAAACAAGCAGCAAAAACTATATTATTGAATTTAATGGAAAAATATCCGGATACATATAAAGGACATATTTTATTAGCACAAATTTATGAAAAAGACAATGAAATGGATAAAGCAATAGACGAATATGTTAGAGCAGTTGATGCAAACAAAAAGGATTATGATTCATATTTTAAAATTTCAGAATTACTAAAAAAATTAGGTAAAAAAGATGAAGCAATAACGATGCTTACAAATTTAATAGAAAATAAACCTGATTATTATAAAGCATCAATGCTTCTAGGAGATTTATTATACGAACAAGAAAGATTTAAAGAGGCTGTAAACGTTTATCAAGATGCATTAAAATATAAACCAGTAGATTTCGATTTGTATTACTGTTTAGGAATGGCGTATACAAGATTAAATGATTTTGCTAATGCAAAAGATTGCTATGAAAAAGCAGCTGAGATAAATCATAGATTATATATGGCAGATTATAATTTAGCTGAAATAGCCTTAATTGAAAAGGATTTAGATGCTGCAGAAAAATATTTTGCAGAATGTTTGATGTCTGAAGAATTGGAACCAGATGCATATTATCAATTATCGAAAATATATATGTTAAAAGGTGATAAAGATAAAGCAATATTATTTGCTAATAAGGCAATTGAATTAGATAGTTCATATTTTGAAATTATTGAAAAAGAAAAACTATTTGATCCAATAAAAAATCTTTTAACACGACCAGAAAAATCTATAAAAAGAATTAAAAAACTAAGTGAAAAAGATAGAGAAATACAAAAGTATCTTGAAGAAACAGTGTATTTGATTGATGATATGAATAAAAATGAAATAAAAAATAGAGCATCACAAAGAGTAGATCAAATTTTTAAAAGTAAAGAAAAAGAAATTACAGATGTTTTAGAAGATATACAAAAGGAAAAAATTTAATTAAAAAGGAGAAAAGATATGTATAAAACAGTATCTATAATTGGTGGAGATTTAAGGATTATAAACTTAATCGGTCTACTAGCAAAAGATGACTTTATGATATATACATATGGATTAGAAAATTCAGAAGAGTTGGTAGAAAGCAAAAATATAAAAAAATGCAGAAGTATACCAGAACTAGTAAATAGTTCAGAAATTATAATAGGACCAGTTCCAATGACAAATGATTCTGAATTTTTAAGTGCACCTTTTTCAGAAGAAAAAATTATTATAGATGACTTAATTTCAGAAATGTCACACAAAAACAAAATGTTTTTTGCAGGTAACCTTTCAAACAAAATAATAGAAAAATTGCAAGAAGGAGAAATTGAATACATTGATTTATTAAAAAGAGAAGAACTTGTTGTATTAAATACAATAGCTACTGCGGAAGGAACAATTCAAATTGCAATGGAAAATACAACTCGAACAATTCACGGAAGTAAAATTTTAATAATGGGATTTGGAAGAGTTGGAAAAGTTTTAGCTAAAATGCTAGATGGAATAGGAGCAAAAGTATCATGTGAAGCAAGAAAAAATTCAGACATAGCATGGATAAAAGCATATGGATATAATCCTATACATTTAAGCGAGCTAGATAATGAATTAGGAAATTATGACTTAATAATAAACACAATACCTTTTCAGATATTAGATGAAGAAAAATTAAAAAAGGTAAAAAAGGAATGTACAATTATTGATTTATCATCTAATCCAGGTGGAGTTGACAGAAGAGCTGCTAGAAGCTTAGGAGTAAAATTAATATGGGCACTTTCTTTACCAGGAAAAGTTGCGCCACTAACATCAGCTGAATTTATACAAGAAACACTATATCATATATTAAAAGAGATTTAACAAAAGAAAGGAAAAACATAATGGAAATCATACAAGCAAGTATACTTGGAGTTGTACAAGGACTAACAGAATTTTTACCAATTTCAAGTTCAGGACATTTATATTTACTATCAGAATTTTTCTTTAATTGGAACATATCAGATTCTTTTGATATAGCTCTACACTTTGGAACATTATTAGCTGTATGTATATTCTTTTTTAAAGATTGGATCAATCTTATAAAAGGAGGATTTAAAAAACTATTTAAGAAAGAAGATTCTACAGAAGGAAGAATTTTTTGGTACATGGTAATAGCAACAATTCCAGCTGGAATAATAGGATTGCTATTTGAACATTTTTTAGAAGATATATTAACACAACCACTTATTGTAGCAACAGCATTAATTGTAATGGGAATTATTTTATATATAGTTGATAAAAAATCAAAATCAGAAGTAACACTTGAAAAAATGACTTTTAAACAAGCATTTTTAATAGGTATTTCTCAAATATTAGCATTCATTCCTGGAGTATCCAGATCAGGCGCTACAATTACAGTTGGAAGAGCTTTAAAAGTTAAAAGAGAAGCAGTTGCAAAATATACTTTTTTACTTTCAACACCAATGATTTTTGCAGCAACAATTTTAAAAATAATGGATTTTCAATTTTCAATAGCATTTTTTGTTGGTATATTAGTAAGTTTTGTAGTTGGGCTAGTAGTAATAAAATTTTTAATGGATTTCTTGAAAAAGGGAAGCTTCAAAGTTTTTGCAATATATAGAGTAATAATCGGTCTTGTTGTTTATGCTGTATTTTTTGCAAGATTATTTTTATAAATTAGTAAATGGTATAACTTACTGGAGGTAGCAATTTATGGAATTATTAGAAGGAAAATTAGTTTCTCAAAAAACAAAAGATGAATTAAAACTAGAAGTAGAATCATTGAAAAAAGAAGGAATTAATCCTAAACTTGCTGTTATTATGGTAGGAAATGATAGTGCTTCACAGATTTATGTTAGAAATAAAAATAAAGCTTGTGAATATGTGGGAATAGAATTTGAAGAATATTTACTTTCAGAGGAAACAAAACAAGAAGAATTATTAGAATTAATTGAAAAGTTAAACAATAAAAAAGAAATAAATGGAATATTATTGCAAAGTCCGATTCCAAGGCATTTAGATATAAATGAAGCATTTAGAAAAATATCACCAGAAAAAGATGTTGATGGATTTAATCCAATAAATGTTGGAAAACTTGTATTAGGTCAAGATACTTTTATTTCATGTACACCATTTGGTATTATTAAAATTTTAGAAGATTATAATATAGAAATTGAAGGCAAGAATGCAGTTGTAATTGGAAGAAGTAATATAGTTGGAAAGCCAATGAGTCAATGTTTATTAAATAAAAATGCAACAGTTACAATTTGCCATTCAAAAACAAAAGACTTACCATCTATAACTAAAAATGCAGATATTTTAGTTGTAGCAATTGGAAAACCATGTTTTGTTACAAAAGATATGGTAAAACCAGGAGCAGTTGTAATTGATGTTGGAATTAATAGAATGGAAGACGGAAAATTAAAAGGTGATGTAGATTTCGATGGCGTAAAAGACAAAGTAAGTTATATTACTCCAGTACCTGGTGGAGTTGGACCTATGACAGTAGCAATGCTTATGACTAATGTAATAAAAGCTGCAAAAAATCAAAATAAATAATCGAATTATATTAATTGGGGGCAAAATCAAAAAAATATGGAAGATATATTTTATTGGATTTGGCTCTCAATTTTAAATTTAAAGCCAATAGAAAAAATAAGTTTAATAAAATTTTTTGGCAAACCAGAAAAGATTTTTAAATTAACTAAATGTGAGTTAAACAAATTAACAAATTCGGAAATATTAAAGGAAAAAATAACAAACAATGCTAAGAAACATGAAGCAAATCAAATACTAAAAGAAGCAAAAGAAAAAAATATAAAGGTAATTAATTATAATAATAGTCTTTATCCAAGACAATTAAAAATGATTTATGATTATCCAATTGTACTTTTTGCAAAAGGAAATACAAATTTATTAAATACTAAGTCTATCGCTATAGTTGGTTGCAGAGACTGTACTGAGTATGGAAAACAAATGGCAGAAAAATTCAGTTTTTTGCTTGCAAAGAAAAAGCATACAATTGTAAGTGGAATGGCAAAAGGAATTGATGCTTATGCACATAAAGGTGCACTTATTGCAAAAGGAAACACAATTGCTATACTGGGTTCAGGAACAAATTATATTTATCCATCAGAAAATAAAAAATTGTATAAACAAATATTAGATAATGAAGGATTGATAATATCAGAGTATGGAATAAATACTAAACCAAAACCAGAATATTTTCCACTCAGAAATAGAATTATAAGCGGATTATCTGAGAAAATTTTAGTTGTTGAAGCTACTAAAAAAAGTGGAAGCATAATTACTGCAAATATTGCAATAGAGCAAGGAAAAAATGTTTATGCAATTCCAGGGAATATAACAAATTTAAAATCAAGTGGAACAAATGAATTAATAAAAGATGGTGCAATTTTAACATCTTCACTTGAAGATATATTATATTTATAGTATTATATAAAGGCTTCATCCAAATTGCACACAAATTTTTTTAAAATAGAAAGGAATGAAACAAATGAAAATTTTAGCTGTTGGCGATTTAGTAGGAAATGTAGGTTTAAAAAAATTTGAAACAGAATACAAAAAATTAAAAGAAAATATTGATTTTTGCATAGTAAATGCAGAAAATGTAGCAGATGGATTTGGAATTACAGAAAAAGCATTTAACAAGTTAGTTGAATTAAATGTAGACTGTATTACAATGGGAAATCACACATGGGGCAAAAAAGATATTTTTAGTTTTATAGATAGTCCAAAAATTATCAGACCAGCAAATTATCCAAGTAATAATCCTGGTAAAGGATATAGAATTTATGATTATAATAATAAAAAAATAGCAGTTATAAATTTAATAGGAAGAGTAGAAATGGGAATATTATGCGATAGCCCATTTGAAACTGCAGAAAATATTATTGAACAAATAAAAAATAATGTAGATATAATAATAATTGATTTTCACGCTGAAGCTACTGCAGAAAAATTAGCACTTAGACATTATTTAGACGGAAAAGTAAGCATTATATTTGGAACACATACACATGTTGAAACAGCCGACGAATTTATTTCAGAAAAAGGTACAGCATATATAACAGATATTGGAATGACAGGACCTAAAAATTCAATTATTGGAATGGATTCAGAAGTTGCATTAAAAAGATTTTTAACTTCTTTACCAGAAAGATATAAAAGTGCAGAAGGAGAAGCTAAATTAAGGGGATGCATATTTGAAATAAATGATGAAAACTGTCGAGTTGAAAATATTAAAAGAATAAAAATAGATTAATTGTCGAAAAACCTAAAAATGTGGCACACGATTCTTCCATTTTTTACCATAAAACTATAGACATTTGAATATGTATATTATATAAAAAGTATTGTCAATGTTACAAATAAAAAAAATAGGAGGCCAAAAAATGGAAGTTTTAAAAATTTCGTCAAAATCAAATCCAAATTCAGTTGCAGGAGCAATTGCTGGATTAGTAAAGGAAACGACAAAAGCAGAAATGCAAGCAATAGGAGCAGGAGCCATAAACCAAGCAATTAAAGCAGTGGCTATAGCAAGAGGATTTGTGGCACCTGCAGGTGTAGATTTAATATGTGTACCAGCCTTTGCAGAAGTCCAAGTGGAAGGAGAAGATAGAACTGGTATAAAATTAATAATAGAATCAAGAAAATAGTATTTATAAAAGGGCTAATTAATAGCCCTTTTTTGTATAATAGGAAATTGCTCCGCATTTCCTATTATATAAAGGCTTCGCCCAAAATAGGAAAGCTTTTTAAAGTTTCCTATTATATAAAAAAAGCTTTCTCACAAATCAAAAAAATAAATTAGTAAGGATTATAAAATGTTTAAAACAACTTGAAAGAATTTCAAAATTAATATATTATTAATCCAGTCTTTATATAATAAAAAATTGCGAATAAAATTCCTATTATAAAACAATAGTGGACATTTTATATAAAAATATAGAAAGGAATACTAATAAATGAAAAAAATAAATTTATTTAAATATATTTTCATAGTAGTAATTATTATATTAGGCATAGTTACGTATTCCTTTTATAAAAAAGAAAAAAAAGAAAGTGAAAATGCTGCAGCAGCTGCGCAAGAAACCCAAGAAACAGAAAATGTAGTAAGAGAATTAAGACTTGCAATATCACAATTAGATTCAATAAATCCTATTATAAGTCATAATAAGCAAGTACAACAACTAAGCAGAATAATATTTGATTCACTAGTAAATTTAAATGAAGATTATTCAATAGAATATAATTTAGCTTCTGAAATTTCAAAAACTGATGCTGTGACATATGTTATAAAATTAAGAGATGATGCAAAATGGTCTGATGGAACAAATGTAACAGCATATGATGTAAGATTTACAGCAGAATTATTAAAAAATATTAATTCAGTTTATTCTGCAAATATTGAACATCTATATGCAATAGATATTATAGATGATCAAACTTTAAGACTTTCATTAGATGCTGAAGTACCATTTTTTGAATATAATTTAACTTTTCCAATAATGTCATCAGAATATTATAAAGATATTGATTTTGCAAATTCAGAAAGAACAAATTTACCATTGGGAAGTGGAATGTTTAAGATAGCATCATATGATACCAAAATAATAAAATTAGAAAAGAATACAGAATATTGGAATACAGAAAAAAACACAGTATTAGAAAATATAGATATAAATATTTATTCAACAATGGGAGAAGTTTATAATGACTTTAAAAATGGAAATGTAGATGCAATAGATACATCTCAAAATAGTGTTAGTCAGTATATAGGAAGTATAGGCTTTGAATCTCTAGAATATGATACTAGAGAGTATGATTATGTTGCTTTTAATACATCAAATGCATATTTAGCAAGCCCAAAAACAAGAAAGGCATTATCTTATTTAATAGATAAAAGCAATACGGTTGCTAGTTGTTATGGAAATTCGGCTAGAGTATCTGATTTTCCTCTTGATTATGGAAATTATCTATATCAACAAGAAATAATTGATAATGGTTATAACAATGATGCAGCAAGCAATTTACTTTCAGAAGATGGTTGGACATTTAGAAATAATTCATGGCAAAAAACAAATGCTAGAAAAAGATATTATACTTTATCATTTTCATTAACTATTAATGGGGATAATGCATTAAATGAGACAATAGCTACAAATTTAAAGCAACAATGGGCTAATTCAGGAATAAATGTATCAATAAGAAAAGTAAATACAGAAAAATACCAGGAATTATTAGAATCTAAAACAGGTTATGATGCAATATTAGTAAATATGTCTACATCATTTACTCCTGATATTAATTCATACCTTGGAGGAGGAAATAAATCAAATTATTCAAATGATGAAGTAAATCAAATATTAACAGAAGTAAAAGACATAACAGATATGAATGTTCTTAAAGAAAAATATAAAAGGATTTTAGAAATTTATAATGAAGAAAAACCATTTATGAGTATTGCAAGAAAGAAAAATATGTTAGTATACAATACAAATTTAACTGGAAACTTAAAACCAACAGCATATAATCTATATATGCATATTGATAAATGGTATAGAAAAAATTATTAAAAAAGTATTGACAAAAAAATTCTATTAGATATAATAAAACAAACGTTTACCAAACATAATTTTGTAAGGAGAGATAGAAATGAAAGAAATTGATGAAAGAAAAAAAGCACTAGATGATGCAATGGGTCAAATTGAAAAACAATTTGGAAAAGGTTCTGTAATGAAATTAGGAGAATATAAAGCAATGGAAGTTGAGGCAATACCAACAGGAGCACTTACACTAGATGTTGCTTTAGGAATAGGAGGAATTCCCAAAGGAAGAATCATTGAAATATTTGGACCAGAATCTTCAGGAAAAACTACACTTGCATTACATGTTGCTGCAGAAGCTCAAAAAACAGGTGGTGTAGCAGCATTTATAGATGCGGAACATGCACTTGACCCAATATATGCTAGAAAATTAGGCGTTGATATAGATAATTTAATAGTTTCACAACCAGACACTGGAGAACAAGCATTAGAAATAACAGAAGCTTTAGTTAGAAGTGGAGCTATAGACATAATAGTTGTTGACTCAGTTGCTGCATTAGTACCAAAAGCTGAAATAGATGGAGACATGGGAGATACACATGTTGCCCTACAAGCTAGACTAATGTCACAAGCATTAAGAAAATTAGCAGGTGTACTTAATAAATCTAAAACAGCAATTATATTTATTAACCAATTAAGAGAAAAAGTAGGAATAATGTTCGGAAATCCTGAAACAACTCCAGGTGGAAGAGCTTTAAAATTTTATGCATCAGTTCGTTTAGATATTAGAAAAACTGACACTATAAAGGTAGATGGGGAAATTAAAGGAAACAGAACAAGAGTTAAAATTGTAAAGAATAAAGTTGCACCACCATTTAGAGAGGCAGAATTTGACATTTTATATGGTGAAGGAATTTCTAAATCAGGAAACATATTAGATTTAGCAGTAAGTCTAAATATAATAGAAAAAAGTGGAGCATGGTTCAGTTATAAAGGTGAGAAAATTGGACAAGGTAGAGAAAATACTAAAAAATATTTGATGGATAATCCAAAAGTTATGGATGAAGTTGAGAAAAAGATTAGAGAAAATTCAACACAAGCTTTTGAAAATGCTTTAAATGAAGGAAATATAGAAAAACCACAAAAAGAAACTGAAGATGATGAGGAATAAAAATGTATATAGAAGATGCACATAAAAGTGCATCTTTTACATAATAAAAACTAGGAGAAAAAATGGATTTAGAGAGATTAGAAAGAATAGACAAACTGAAAACCAAAATACTAAAATACATATTTTATAAAAAAAGAACCGAAAAAGAAGTTATTGAAAAATTTAAAAATGAAGATAATGATATTTTAGATGAGACTATTGAAAATCTTAAAGAATTAGGATATATTAACGATAATGAATATATAAACAGATATATGCATGAAGCAATATCATTAAAAAATTTATCAATATTTGAAATAAAATATAAATTATACTCAAAAGGTATTTCAGAAAATATGCTAGAAGACTATATTTCAGAAAATAGAGAAATGTTAGAAGACTATGAACTTTTATCAGCGAGAAATATTGTAAATAAAAGGAAAAAAGATAATGAGTTAGATGACATAATTATATACTTGAGGAAAAAAAGATATACTCAAGATACAATTTCAAAAATACTAGATGAAGAAAATGATTAAAACAAAGGGGCAAAATTCAGAATGGGAGTATTAACATTAGAAACAAATAAATATGAGCTAAAATTAGATAATTTTGAAGGACCATTAGAATTATTATGCCATTTAATTGATAAAAACAAGATGGATATTTATGAGGTAAAATTATCAGAAATAACAGATCAATATATAGATTATTTAAATCAAATGGAAGCTCAAAATCTTGATATAGCAAGTGAATTCTTAGTTATGGCAAGTACACTAGTTTATTTAAAATCAAAAGAATTATTGCCTAAAGAAGTAGAAGATGAAGCAGAACTTACAGAAGAAGAACTACTAAGACGTATTATTGAATATAAAAAATATAAAGAAATAATTTTAAAATTTAAAAAATTTTATGAGGAAAATTCAAAAAGATTTTCAAAATTACCTGAGAAAATAGAATTACCAAAACAAAAAATTGAAAAAAACTATTCAAATAAACTAATATATGAAAACTACAAAAAATTGATGGAAAATAATGAAGTTAAAATGAATAAAAATGCTGAAAATATTGAAAAAATAGCAATAAGAGATACATTTTCAGTAACAACTAAAGTAAGGGAAATTTTTAAAGAACTATCCAAAAAACCGAAATTTGTATTTAATAAATTGTTTTCACTTAATAGCAAACCAAAAGCTGAAGTAGTAACAGCTTTCACTGGCGTTCTTGAATTATCAAGGAGAAATAAAATTGGAACAAAACAAGATGAACTTTTTGGAGACATAATTGTGTCAAAAAAAGAAAAATTATAAAAAAAAGATATACGGAAAAAATAGTAGTATGAAAATTTTTATATTACTATTTTTTATTTTTATATCAGTAATAACATCTAAAATAGAATTGTGCATAGATAAATTTTTGTATCAGAATAGAAAGATAAAATTTTCTATTAAAATAAAAATTTATATTTTAAGAAAACTGAAAATATTTGAGAAAAAAATAAAGAAAAAACATATAATGAAAATAATTAATATATCCGAAAGAAAAACAATTTTCAAAGCAGAGAAAAAAATTTTAGATATAGAAATTGAAAAAATTGATTTAAAAATAAAATATGGAATAAAGCATATTTTCACAAATATCTATGTATATGGATTAGTTAATACAATTATTCCAATGCTTATATCAAAATATACAAATAAAAATACAGAAAAAAATATAAAAATAGAAACAGATTTTTACAACAATAGTCTATATTTAGAAATGATTTTAAAATTAAAAATAGATATATTAAATTCAGTAATAAACTATTTCAAGCACATGCAAAAAGCAATTTTAAAAAATGTGAAACTATAATTTGAGGTGAAGCCTTTATATAATAGAAAATACGGAATATTTCCTATTATATAACAAAAGCGGACAATATATAATCTGCAAAACAAAAAATTATTCTGAATTGTCCGCGTCTTTGT
>CANQAH010000098.1 GCA_947588885.1 uncultured Clostridia bacterium | reverse complement strand
TGGAGGGAACTCCTGCAGAGTATGTCTTGGCTTAGACCGGGCGATAAGTTTGATAAAAGCACACTTATCCAGGATACAAAAGAATATTGTAACTTGGATTTATATATGGTTAATAAAGAAACACCAGGGTGCGTTTAAAACTTGCCGTTACATTTTATAAGGAGGTTAAAAAATGGCAACATCAAATCAAACAGTAGGAAGCGAAAAAATCAGAATAAGATTAAAAGCTTATGACTTCGTAGTTTTAGATCAGTCTGCTGAAAGAATAGTAGATACTGCTAAAAGAACAGGAGCAAAAGTTTCAGGTCCTATTCCACTTCCAACAGAAAAGGAAGTTATAACAATTTTACGTTCTCCACATAAACATAAAGATTCTAGAGAACAATTTGAAATGAGAACACATAAAAGAGTTATTGATATCCTTTATCCAACACAAAAAACAGTTGATAGCCTAATGAAATTAGAATTACCAGCTGGTGTTGATATTGAGATAAAATTATAAAATATTAAATTATTAAAAAAACATCGCGACACAGTCGCAAAAAACCAAGCTCACGGTATTGAAGAAAAGATTGAGGGCAGATTTATGTAGAAAAGGTGTATAAGAATACAAGATAAATTAGCCATATCAATCAAAAGCAAGTATTACGAGGCAAAATTTTATTTTAAACACCGGAGTGTACGATGGTACATGAGGATTTTAAAATAAAATTTTAACAAAGTAAGACGCCGCTTTTCATTGATATACTGTAAGCCAATAGTTAGGAGGATAAGTATAGAGTATCATGAAAAAAGGAATCATTGGTAGAAAAGTAGGAATGACACAAATATTTGATGAAAAAGGTAATGTAATACCAGTAACAGTTATTGAAGCTGGACCTTGTAGTGTCGTTCAAGTTAAAACAGTTGAAACTGACGGATATGATGCAGTTCAATTAGGATTTGGTTCAGTAAAAGAACATAAAATTAATAAACCTGAAAAAGGACATTTTACAAAAGTTAAAGTTGCTCCAACAAAACATTTAAGAGAATTCAGATTATCTGATGTTTCTAATGTTAAAGTAGGAGATGAAATAAAAGCTGATATATTTACTGAAGGAGAAATAGTAGATATTCAAGGAACAACTAAAGGAAAAGGATTCCAAGGTGTTATAAAAAGACATGGACAATCTAGAGGACCTATGGGACATGGTTCTATGTATCATAGAAGACCTGGTTCAATGGGACCAACATCAACTCCAGGTAGAGTATTTAAAGGAAAGAAATTACCAGGACATATGGGAAATGTAACAGTAACAATCCAAAACTTAAAAGTTGTTAAAATTGATTTAGATAAAAATTGTATATTAGTTAAAGGTAGTGTTCCAGGAAATAAAGGTGCTATCTTAAAAATAAAAGATGCTGTAAAGGCATTAGCGTAAGAGAAAGGAGGAACAGTAGATGCCTACAATAGATGTATATAATGTAGAAGGAAAAAAGGTTAGTACAGTTGATTTAAAAGAAGAAATCTTTGGAATAGAACCTAATGAAAATATAGTACATAGTGTATTAGTTAATTACTTAGCTAACCAAAGACAAGGTACACAAAGTACAAAGACAAGATCTGAAGTTCGCGGTGGTGGAAGAAAACCTTGGAGACAAAAGGGAACAGGTAGAGCAAGACAAGGAAGCATTAGAGCACCACAATGGATTAAAGGTGGTATAGCTTTAGGGCCAAAACCAAGATCTTATACTTTTAGAGTAAATAAAAAAGAAAAGAGATTAGCTATTAAATCATTACTAAGCTCAAAAGTTTTAGAAAACAAGTTAGTAGTAATTGATAAATTACCATTTAAAGAAATAAAAACAAAACAAATGGTAAGTGCTTTAGAAAAGAATAAAGTTGAAGGAAAAACATTAATAATGTTACCTGAAAAAAATGAAGCTGTTCAAAAATCAGCTAGAAATATAGAAGGTGTAAAAACAACATTAGTTAATACAATTAATGTATATGATTTATTAAAATATAGTAAATTAGTAATTACACTTGATACAGTTAAAAAATTAGAGGAGGTGTATGCTTAAGATGGTAGCCGAAGATATAATCATAAAACCAATTATCACTGAAAAAAGTAATGGTGAAATTGAAGAAGGAAAATACACTTTCAAAGTTGCAAAAAATGCAACAAAACCAGAAATAGCAAGCGCTGTTGAAAAATTATTCAATGTTAAAGTTAAAAAAGTTAACACAATGAACATTGATGGAAAAAATAAAAGAGTTGGTGTACACCAAGGAAAAACAGCTAGCTGGAAAAAAGCAATAGTATTTATAGATACTGATCCACAAACAGTAACATATACTAAAAAAGGTGGAAAAGAAGCTAAAGGTACTAAGAAATATAATTCTTCAATCGAAGAATTTATGGGAGCTTAATTCCTAAAAAATTATCGAGAATCTACTCGGATAATAAATAATATCTGTCGCGGAACAGGAAAAAATCCGTAATATATAAATGGATGTGAAAATCTTAAAACATTAAAACAGAGGATTGCTCAAAAACGAGCAGTACTAGGCAAACGAATGAGTAAACCGGAGGCGTATACAACAAATACGTCGAGGATTTACGAGTGAGTTTAACGACGTAATGCGAAGTTTTTCACAATCACAATAAAAACAATCAAAAACGAGTATTAGTAGGCGAACGATTGAGTAAACCGGAGACGTATACAAATACGTCGAGGATTTACGAATGAGTTCAACGAAGTAAGACGAAGTTTTTCATTGTTTTAAGAAAGGAATTTTTAAAATGGGAATAAAACACTATAATGCATACACACCATCAAGAAGAAATATGACTTCATTATCATATGAAGAAATAACAAAAAAGACTCCTGAAAAATCATTAATTGAAAAGAAAGATAAAAAAGCAGGAAGAAATTCTTATGGTAGAATTACTGTTAGACACCAAGGTGGTGGAAACAGACAAAAATATAGAATAATTGATTTTAAAAGAAATAAAGAAAATATGGAAGCTACTGTTGTTGGAATCGAATATGATCCAAACAGAAGTGCAAATATTGCTTTGATTGAATATGAAGATGGAGAAAAAGCTTATATTTTAGCTCCTCAAGGATTAACTGATGGAGATAAAGTTGTTGCAGGAAAAGATGTTGATATTAAATCTGGAAATTGTCTACCAATTGAAAATATACCAGTTGGTACATTAATTCACAATATAGAATTAAATCCAGGACAAGGAGGAAAATTAGTTAGAAGTGCAGGCCAATCAGCACAATTAATGGCTAAAGAAGGACAATATGCACACGTAAGACTTCCTTCAGGAGAAATGAGACTTGTATTAGCAAGATGCAGAGCAACAATTGGAGTTATAGGAAATTCTGATCATGAAAATATTAAATTAGGAAAAGCCGGAAGAACTAGACACTTAGGTATTAGACCTACAGTTAGAGGTTCAGTTATGAACCCAGTAGATCACCCTCATGGTGGTGGTGAAGGTAGAGCACCAGTTGGACACGCAGGACCACTTACTCCTTGGGGTAAACCAGCACTTGGATATAAAACAAGAAAGAAAAATAAACAAAGTGACAAATTTATTGTTAAGAGAAGAAAATAATTTAGTTGCTTAAAATAGAAAACTGAAAGTTAAGAAAGGAGAAAACCAAATGTCAAGATCAAGCAAAAAAGTACCATATGTGGCTCCAGAATTATTAAAAAGAATTGAAGCTATGAACGAAAGTGGCAAAAAAGAAGTTTTAAAAACATGGTCAAGAGCTTCAACAATATATCCACAAATGGTTGGACATACAATAGCTGTTCATGATGGAAGAAAACATGTTCCAATTTACATTTCAGAAGAAATGATAGGACATAAATTAGGAGAATTTGCTCCTACTAGAACTTTTAAGGGACACGCAGGAGACAAAACTTCAAATGTTAAAAAATAAAAATGAGATATGAATATGCAAAGAAGGAGGATATAAGTGATGGAAGAAACAACTCAGGTTCACGAAGCAAGAGCTTCATTAAATTATGCTAGAATATCAGCTAGAAAAGTTAAGATAGTAGCAGATTTAATAAGAGGAAAGAAAGTAAGCGAAGCATTATCAATAGTAAAATTTGCTCCAAAAGCATCTGCTGAAATAATTGAAAAATTATTAAAATCAGCAATTGCTAATGCTGAAAATAATCACTTTATGAAAAGCGAAGACCTATATGTTGCAGAAATATATGCAAACCAAGGTCCTACATTAAAAAGAATAAGACCAGCAGCAAAAGGTTCTGCTGTAAGAATAAGAAAAAGAACAAGTCATATAACAATAGTTTTAAGAGAAGCTAAATAAGAAAGGAGGAGTCTTAAAACATGGGACAAAAAGTACATCCTAATGGATTAAGAGTAGGTATAATTAAAGACTGGAACTCAAAATGGTATGCAGATGACAAAAACTTTAGTGATTACCTAGTAGAGGATTATAAAATCCGTAAATATGTAAAGAGTAAATTATTTGTTAGCGGAATTTCAAAAATAGAAATTGAAAGAACAGCTAAATTCGTAAGAGTAAATGTATATACAGCTAAACCAGGACTAGTTATTGGAAAAGGTGGAAACTTAGCTGAAGTATTAAAAAATGAACTTCAAAAAATGATAGGAAAAGATGTAAACTTAAATATTGTTGAAGTTAAAAATATTGATTTAGATGCACAATTAGTTGCAGAAAATATTTGTAATCAATTAGAAAGAAGAATTTCATTCAGAAGAGCTATGAAGCAAGCTATGCAAAAAACTTTGAAAGCTGGAGCTTTAGGTATAAAAACTTCAGTTTCAGGTAGATTAGGTGGAGCTGATATGGCTAGAACTGAATTTTATAAAGAAGGAACAATTCCTCTTCAAACTTTAAGAGCTGATATAGATTATGGATTCTATGAAGCTAATACAACTTATGGAAAAATAGGTGTTAAAGTTTGGATATATAAAGGTGAAGTTCTTCCTGAAAAGAAAACTGATAAAGCAGAAGGGGGAGAAGAATAATGCCAGTAATGCCAAAAAGAACAAAATATAGAAAAATGCAAAAAGGTAGAAACAGAGGAAAAGCAACTAGAGGAACTGTTGTTAATGAAGGAGAATACGGATTACAAGCATTAGATGCTGGATTGATTACAGCAAACCAAATTGAAGCTGCCCGTGTTGCTTTAACTCGTTATATCAAAAGAGGTGGAAAAGTTTGGATTAAAATATTCCCAAACAAACCAATCACTAAAAAACCAGCAGAAACTCGTATGGGTAAAGGTAAAGGAGCTCCAGAATATTGGGTAGCACCAGTAAAACCAGGAAGAGTAATGTTTGAAATAGCAGGAGTTTCAGAAGAAGTAGCTAGAGAAGCATTAAGACTTGCATCTCATAAACTACCTATTAAAAGCAAATTCTTAGCTAGAGAAAATGAAGTAGGCGGTGATGAATAAGATGAAGATAAATAAAATAAGAGAGATGTCTTCACCAGATCTAGAAAAAGAATTAAGTGAACTAAAAACAGAATTATTTAAATTAAGATTTAGTTTAGCTACAAATGGATTAGATAATCCAATGAAAATAAAAGAAGTGAAAAGAGACATCGCTAAAATAAATACAGTTATTAAGGAAAGAGAATTAAAAGAAAACAATAAATAAGAAAGGAGAAATCCACAGTTATGGAAGAAAGAAATCTTCGTAAAACATTAATAGGAATAGTAGAGTCTAACAAAATGGATAAAACTATTGTAGTTAAAGTTGAAACAGCTGTTAGACATCCAATGTATAAAAAGACAGTAAAAAGAACTTATAAATTAAAAGCACATGATGAAGAAAATGTTTGTCAAATTGGAGATAAAGTAAAAGTAATGGAAACAAGACCTTTATCAAAAGATAAAAGATGGAGACTTGTTGAAGTTATGGAAAAAGCAGTAAATAAATAATTGAATGATAAATTATAGAAGGAGGAAAGCAAGTTATGGTACAGCAACAATCAAGATTAAAAGTAGCAGATAACACTGGTGCAAAAGAAATAATGTGTATCAGATGTTTAGGCGGATCACATAGAAAATATGCTGAAATAGGTGACGTAATAATTGCTTCTGTTAAAAGTGCTACACCAGGCGGTGTTGTAAAAAAAGGTGAAGTAGTTAGAGCTGTAGTTGTAAGAAGTAAAAAAGGCGCAAGAAGAGCTGATGGTTCTTACGTAAAATTCGATGAAAATGCAGCTGTAATTATTCGTGAAGATGGTACTCCAAGAGGAACTCGTATATTTGGACCAGTAGCAAGAGAATTAAGAGAAAAAGAATATATGAAAATATTATCTTTAGCACCTGAAGTTTTATAATAGAAAGCAAAATGCTAAAATAAAATTTTTTGATTTAAAACAGAGATAATTATAAATAAAAACTTAAAGCAAAGAGGTGAAAATAAGTAATGAGAATAAAAAAAGGAGATACTGTTGAAATTTTATCAGGAAATGATAAAGGTAAAAAAGGTGAAGTACTAACAGTAATACCTAAAACAGAAAAAATTATTGTTAAAGGTGTAAATGTTAGAAAAAAACATGTTAAACCAAGAAAACAAGGTGAAGAAGGCGGAATTATCCAAGCTGAATGTGCAATACATAGCAGTAAAGCAAATGTTGTTTGCCCAAAATGTGGAAAAGCAACAAAAATTGGATATGAAATGGAAAAAGATGAAAAAGTTCGTGTTTGTAAAAAATGCGG
The DNA here is from genome assembly GCA_947588885.1 of uncultured Clostridia bacterium. Taxonomy (GTDB): domain Bacteria; phylum Bacillota; class Clostridia; order TANB77; family CAG-508; genus UMGS1994. The sequence continues at coordinate 21,783 of CANQAH010000098.1, read as the reverse complement.
TGCAAAATTAAAATAGATAATCAATGAAAGGAGGATTTAAATCCAAATGGAACAATTAAGAGAAACTTATAAAAATGAAGTTATACCTGCAATGATGAAAAAATTTGAATATAAATCAGTAATGCAAGTTCCAAAATTAGATAAAATCGTAATTAATATTGGATTAGGTGATACAAAGGATAATCCAAAAGCATTAGATAATGCAATAAATGATTTAAGTTTAATAACAGGTCAACAACCAGTTGTTACTAAAGCTAAAAAATCAATTGCAGCATTTAAATTAAGAGAAGGTGCCAAAATAGGATGTAAAGTTACATTAAGAGCTGGAAAAATGTATGATTTTGCATACAAATTCTTTAATGCAGCTTTACCTAGAGTTAGAGATTTTAGAGGAGTATCTAGCAATTCTTTTGATGGAAGAGGAAATTATTCTATCGGTGTAAAAGAACAATTAATATTCCCAGAGATTGAATATGATAAAATTGATAAAATAAGAGGTATGGACATTATATTTGTTACTACAGCAAAAACAGATGCCGAAGCAAAAGAATTATTATCATTATTAGGTATGCCTTTTAGAAATTAAGCATAATGCTTAAGAATCGAAAGTTAGTAGATTTATGAAAGGAGAGAAAAATGGCTAAAAAATCATTAAAAGTAAAATGTGCCAAAGAACAAAAATACAAAACTAGAGAATATAATAGATGCAAAATTTGTGGAAGACCACATGCATATATTAGAAAATTTGGAATTTGCCGTGTTTGCTTTAGAGAATTAGCACATAAAGGTGAAATACCAGGAGTTAAAAAAGCTAGTTGGTAAGATTAATATAAAATAAATTAAAAAGAAGGAGGGTAAAAACGTGAATACAACAGACCCAATAGCAGATATGTTAACAAGAATAAGAAATGCTAATAGAAATAAATTCAAAACAGTTGATGTTCCATCATCAAATATGAAATTGGCTATAGCACAAAATTTATTAGATGAAGGTTATATCAAAGCTTTTGAAGAAATAAAGAATGAGAATCAAGGAATTATCAGAATTACTTTAAAATATGATGAAAAAGGTAACAAAGTAATTTCTGGATTAAAAAGAATTTCTAGACCAGGTCTTAGAATATATGCTTCTAAAGACGAATTACCACAAGTATTAAATGGACTAGGAACAGCTTTAATTTCTACATCAAAAGGAATAGTTACAGATAAAAAAGCTAGAGAATTAGGTGTAGGCGGAGAAGTTTTAGCTTATATTTGGTAATTTAAAAGCAATAGAGTTTTAAAGAAGAAGGAGGAAAACTGAAAATGTCAAGAATAGGAAACAAACCTATTACAGTTCCAGATGGTGTAGAAGTTGTTATAGATGGTCAAAAAATAACAGTAAAAGGACCAAAAGGAACATTAGAAAAAGAAATACACAAAAACATGAAAGTAACTCTTGACAATAATGTTATTAAAGTTGAAAGACCAAATGATGACAAAGAAAATAGAAGTTTACATGGTTTAACAAGAACTTTAATTAGTAACATGATTCAAGGAGTTAAAGAAGAATATACAAGAAAACTTGAAGTAAACGGTGTTGGTTATAGAGCACAAAAACAAGGTAAAAAAATAATTTTAACTTTAGGTTATTCTCACCCAGTTGAAATCGAAGAAACAGAAGGAATAACTTTTGATGTACCAAGCCAAAACGAAATTATAGTTAGAGGAATTGATAAAGAAAAAGTTGGTCAAACAGCTGCTATAATTAGAACAAAAAGACCACCAGAAGTATATGGTGGAAAAGGTATTAAATATGCTGAAGAACATATTAGACGTAAAGAAGGTAAAGCTGGTAAGAAATAAAATCCGGTTTGTAATAAACGAAAAGAAATTTTATAAATGATCTTTATAGAAAGGAGAATATCATGGTTACAAAGACTGATAGAAAAGCTGAAAGAGTTAGAAGACATAAAAGAGTTCGTACAAAAATTTCTGGAACTGCTGAATGTCCAAGACTATGCGTTTACAGAAGTAACACAAATATATATGCTCAGATTATAGATGATGAAAAACAAGTAACACTTGTATCAGCATCAACACTTGATAAAGCAGTAAAAACTAAAAAAGCAAATAAAGAAGCTGCTAAAGAAGTTGGAACTTTAATTGCTAAAAAAGCTGCTGAAAAGAAAATAACTACAGTAGTATTTGATAGAGGTGGATACATCTATCATGGTGTAGTAAAAGAATTAGCAGAAGCTGCAAGAGAAGGCGGACTTAAATTCTAATTTTAAAGAAAGGAGAAACAAAAAGTTTCATGGAAGATAAATCTGTAGAATTAAAGGAAAAAGTAGTAGCTATAAACAGAGTTGCTAAAGTTGTTAAAGGTGGTAGAACTTTTAGATTTAGCGCAGTAGTTGTTGTCGGAGATGAACAAGGACATGTTGGAGTTGGAAACGGAAAAGCATCAGAAGTTCCAGACGCAATTAAAAAAGCTATTGATGAAGCTAAAAAGAATTTAGTTGAAGTTCCAGTAGTAGGAACAACAATACCACATGAATTTATAGGAAAATTTGGAGCTGCAACAGTTGTATTAAAACCAGGAGCTGAAGGTTCTGGAGTTATAGCTGGTGGTAGCGTAAGACCTGTTTTAGAACTTGCTGGATATAGAGATATTAAAACTAAAGTTATAGGAACAAATAATCCTAGAAACGTTGTTTATGCTACATTAGAAGCTTTAAAAAGCATGAATACTATTCAAGAAGTTGCTAAAAAAAGAGGTAAAAAAGTTTCTGAGATTTTATAATATATATTTTATAAAATACTGGAAAAATAATTTTAAATATGATTAAATAAAAACAATTTGAAACACATAATAAGGAGGTGCAAAAATGGAATTAGGTAAACTAAAACCAGCTGTAAAAAAAGTAACTAGAAGAAGAGTTGGACGTGGTATAGGTTCTGGACTTGGAAAAACTTCAGGAAAAGGACATAAAGGACAAAAAGCTAGATCTGGCGGAGGAGTTAGAAGAGGTTTTGAAGGAGGTCAAACACCTTTATATAGAAGATTACCAAAAAGAGGATTTAAGAATATACATGCAAATAATTACACAGAAGTAACATTAACAATGCTTAATAAATCAGAAGCAAAAGAAGTTACTGCTGAAACATTATTAGCAGAAGGTATAATCGGAAAAATAAATGATGGTATAGTTATATTAGGTACAGGAACTATAGAAAAAGCAGTTACAGTAAAAGCAAAAAGGTTTACAAAAGCAGCTGCTGAGAAAATAGAAGCTGCAGGTGGAAAGATAGAGGTGGTATAATTTGTTAAAAACACTAAAAAATTCATTAAAAACACCAGAAGTCAGAAAAAAATTATTATTAACATTATTACTAATAGTTGTTTTTAGGTTTGGATGCTTTATAGTAGTTCCAAGTGTTAATTCTGAAGAATTAGCAAATCAATTATCTGGTTCTACTAACACATTAGCAGGATTAGTTAATACAATTTCCGGAGGAGCTTTTTCAAGATTATCAATATTTGCTATGTCAATAACACCATATATTACTGCATCAATTATTATACAGTTATTAGCAATGATATTTCCTGCTTTAGAAAACCTAACTAAAGAAGGCGGAGAAGAAGGAAGAAAGAAGATTAATTTTTATACTAAATTACTAACGTTAGTATTAGCAGCTATCGAAGCTATAGGAATTTATGTTTCATATAGCACAAGTTTTGCAAACATAATAATAAATCCAGGATTAAAAACTGGAATAATATTTGTATTAGCATTAGTAACAGGTACTTCAATTTTAATGTGGCTAGGAGATCAAATTACTAATAAAGGTATTGGAAACGGAATATCTATGCTAATATTTGTAGGTATAGTTTCAAGATTGCCTTCAGCTGCTTTAAAGGTATTTAGGATGGCATTTGTACCATTTAATACAGTTAATCTATTAATAGCATTAGCAGTAGTTATAGGAGCAATATTATTAGTAGCTGGAGTTGTATTTGTACAAGAAGCTGAAAGAAAGATTCCTGTACAATATGCAAAAAAAGTAGTTGGAAGAAAAATGTATGGAGGACAAAATACTCATATTCCTATGAAATTAGCTATGGCTGGAGTAATGCCAATAATATTTGCATCATCATTCATGACATTTCCAGCAATGCTTATTCAGATATTTAATCCACAAGCAATTACTGGAACAGGATTCTGGAATGGACTATATCAACTTTCAATAGCAACATCTACATCACAGGGTGTTTCTATAGGATTTACTATAGCCAATGCAATTATATATTTATTGTTGATAGTTGGATTTACATATTTCTATACATATGCAACATTCAATCCAGCAGAAGTTTCAAATACTATTAAGAAAAATGGTGGATTTATACCAGGAATTAGAGCTGGAAAACCAACAAGCGATTATATAAAATCAGTATTAAGTAAATTAACTTTATTTGGTGGTGTATTTTTAAGTATAATCGCAGTTCTACCAATGTTTGCTAGATTTACATCTCTAGATTTGGCATTTGGAGGAACATCAATACTTATCGTAGTTGGAGTTGCACTAGAAACAATGCAACAATTAGAATCTCAATTATTAGTTAGACATTATAAAGGTTTCTTAGATTAGAAAACAAACTTAAATAGATTGTTAATAGGAATTTCGTAAGAAATTCCTATTAGCAGTATATTATTTTTTAAGTGTTTACCAATGAAAAAATAAATATTTAAAAAATAATATACATGGAAGAGAGGTTTTTAATATGATTATTATAATGCTAGGCGCACAAGGAACAGGCAAAGGAACAATAGCTGGCTTAATAAGCAAGCAAACATCTTGGCCACAATTGTCAACAGGAGATATTTTTAGAAAAAATATCAGTGAAAAAACAGAATTAGGAATAGAAGCAGATAAATACATATCAAAAGGAAATCTTGTTCCAGATGAAATTACAGTACCAATGGTATTCGATAGACTTAAAGATGATGATGCTAAAAACGGAGTAATATTAGATGGTTATCCACGAACAATTAGTCAAGCTGAAAAACTTGATGAATTTTTAAAAACAAATGGAAAAAAAGTAGACTTAGTTTTAAATTTAACAACACCAATGGATGAAATTATAGATAGAATAACAACTAGAAGAGTTTGCACAAATCAGGACTGTAAAGCTACATATAATACAAAATTACATCCACCAAAAGTTGAAGGAATCTGTGATATATGCGGAGCACCTTTGAAACAAAGAAAAGATGATTCTGATCCAGATGCAATAAAAAGAAGATTACAAATTTACGAAGAACAAACAAGTCCTTTAGTTAATTATTATAAAGATAAAGGAGTACTTAGAACTGAATTAGTAAGTTCAGCAGCTAATCATTTAGGAAAAGATGTTGCAGATGAAGTTCTAAGCGATATTAATAAATAGGAGAACAAAATTGGTTACAATAAAGTCTAAGAAAGAAATTGAACAAATGAAAGAAGCATGTAAATTAACTGCACAAGTTCATGAAGTTATAAAAAATGCAATAAGACCAGGGATATCTACATATGAATTAGATAAATTAGCAGAAGATTTTATTAGGTCAAATGGTGGTATACCATCTGAAAAAAATTTTCCAAGTGAAATACCAGGTATACCTGATTTCCCTGGATCAATATGTGCTTCAATAAATGATGAAGTAATTCATGGAATACCATCAAAGAGAGCAATTCTTAAAGATGGTGATGTTGTAAGTTTTGATATTACTGCTTATAAAAATGGATTTCACGGAGATGCTGCAAGAACATATATAGTTGGAAATCCTAAAAGTGCAGAAGATCAAAAATTAGTAGAAGTTACTAAACAAGCTTTTTTTGAAGGATTAAAATTTGCGAAAAAAGGATATAGAGTTGGAGATATTTCAAATGCAATATATGAATATGTAACTGCAAATGGATTCAGTATATTAAGAGAATTTCAAGGCCATGGGATTGGTAGAGAAATGCATGAAGATCCTGGAATTCCTAACTATGGAAAACCAGGAAGAGGAATGAGACTTGAACCAGGTATGACAATATGCATAGAACCTATGGTAATAGCTGGAAACAGAGAAATATATCAACTAGATGACGGATGGACAATTGTTTCAGAAGATGGAAGTAATTCTGCACATTATGAAAATACAATTTTAATTACGGAAAATGAACCTGAAATATTGACAAAACCATAGAAATAATGTATACTATATTAGCTTATTGTTTTCGGCAATATTTGCCAAAAGCCTAATATGACTGAAAAAAACAGTAATTTGGGAGGAAAAAAATTGTCAAAAGAAGATGTAATTGAAGTAGAGGGTACTGTTGTTGAAACATTACCAAATACAAATTTTAAAGTCGAATTAGATAATGGACACCAAGTATTAGCTCATATTTCTGGAAAATTAAGAATGAATTATATTAAAATTTTGCCAGGAGACAAAGTTAAATTAGAATTATCACCATATGATTTAACAAAAGGACGCATAACTTGGCGTGCAAAATAAGAACCCAACTTATGTAGGAAACTACATATTTTATATAAATATAGAACAAAAAGTAAGAGGTGAATGAAATGAAAGTTAGACCATCAGTTAAAAAAATGTGTGAAAAATGCAAAGTTATAAAAAGAAAAGGAGTAATCAGAGTAATCTGTGAAAATCCTAAACATAAACAAAGACAAGGCTAATTTAAAATTTTTAAGGGCTACTACTTTAGTATAGCCCATATTGTTTTGTTAATAAATATAAAAACTGTTGCGGCTGATTTGGTTTTTATATTTATAAAATAAATTTAACAATCCAGTTTAATTACATTTCAATTATACTAATTAAACTATAAAACAAATTATAAAATTATGGAGGTGCAAAATTTTATGGCTCGTATAGCAGGAGTTGATTTACCTAGAGAAAAAAGAGTAGAAGTTGGATTAACATACGTATATGGTATAGGTTTATCTAGTTCTCAAAAAATCTTAAAAGAAGCTGGAATTAATCCAGACACTAGAGTAAAAGATTTATCAGATGATGATGTAAACAAAATCAGAAAAGCTATGGAACACTACAAAGTTGAAGGTGACTTAAGAAGAGATGTAGCTTTAAATATTAAAAGACTTACTGAAATTGGATGCTACAGAGGATTAAGACATAGAAGAGGTTTACCAGTAAGAGGACAAAGAACAAAAACTAATGCCAGAACTAGAAAAGGTCCTAGAAAAGTAGTTAGCAAAAGCAAAAAAACAGTTTAATTAATTGAAAATAGTTAATTAAAAAATATGTGATATAGAACTTTAGTTTTTTGAAATTTAAAAGGAGGAAAAACGAGAAATGGCTAAAAATGTAACTAAGAAAACAGTAGCTAGAAGAAATAGAAAAAACATTGAAAACGGAGCAGCGCATATTCATTCTAGCTTTAATAATACAATTGTTACAATAACAGATGTTCAAGGTAATGTTATATCTTGGGCAAGTGCTGGTGGACTTGGATTCAAAGGTTCAAGAAAAAGCACACCATTTGCAGCTGGTCAAGCTGCAGAAACTGCTTCAAAAGCAGCTATGGAACATGGTTTAAAAACTGTTGAAGTATATGTTAAAGGTCCTGGTTCAGGAAGAGAAGCTGCAATAAGAGCTTTACAAACAGCAGGATTAGAAATTACAATGATTAAAGATGTAACTCCTATACCACACAACGGTTGCAGACCACCAAAAAGAAGAAGAGTATAATATTAAGGATAATATAAAAATAGAAAGAGGTGTAATTTTTAGATGGCTAGATATAAAGACGAACAATGTCGTATTTGCCGTAGAGAAGGTCAAAAATTATTCTTAAAAGGCGCTAGATGCTATTCAGATAAATGTAGCGTTACAAGAAGAAATTACGGTCCAGGACAACATGGTCAAAAAAGAGCTAAACTTTCTGAATACGGTACACAATTAAGAGAAAAACAAAAAACAAAATCATTTTATGGTGTTGGAGAAAAACAATTTAGAGGATATTTTGAAGCTGCTTCTAATAAAAAAGGAATTACAGGTGAAAACTTATTACAAATATTAGAAAGCAGATTAGATAATGTTGTATACAGATTAGGATTTGGAGCTTCAAGAGCTCAAGCAAGACAACTTGTAACTCATGGAAACATTGAAGTTAATGGAAAGAAAGTTGATATTGCTTCTTATCAAGTTAAAGCAGGAGATGTAGTTGCTATTAGAGAAATTAGAAAAGACAATCCTGTTGTAAAAGAAAATGTTGAAAATAATAGCGTTAGACCATTGCCAGAATGGTTAGAAATTGACAGAGAAAAAATGTCTGGTAAAGTAATAAGATTAGCAAACAGAGAAGATATTGATTTACCAGTTGAAGAACACTTAATAGTTGAGCTTTATTCTAAATAATAATTTAAGAATAAAAGTTAATATTTTCATTTTTATAAAACTAATAATAGAAAATATATATAAGAGAGATAGAAGTGATTCTCTCATTATGGAGGTAAATAAATGATAGAATTTGAAAAGCCAAACATCGAATGCTTAGAAACAGACGAAAAGAGAAATTATTCAAAGTTTGTATGCGAGCCATTAGAACGTGGCTATGGAATGACTATTGGAAATTCTTTAAGAAGAATTTTATTATCATCACTACCTGGTGCAGCTATTACAAGTGTTAAAATTGATGGAGTAGTTCATGAATTTTCTACAGTTCCAGGAGTTGTTGAAGATGTTCCAGAACTAATTGTTAATCTTAAATGTGTTAGACTAAAAATGTATGACAACGAAGAGAAGAAAATTAGCATAAGTTTTAAGGGCCCAGGAGAGGTAAAGGCTGGAGATATCATTACAGATAGTAGTGTAGAAATACTAAACCCAGAATTACATATTGCTACAGTAGAAAAAGGAGATAGCTTAAATATGGAAATGACTGTAGCAAGAGGAAGAGGATACAATACTGCGGATAAAAATAAAACAGAAGATATGGCGTTAGGCACATTACCAATTGATTCAATATTTACACCAGTTAAAAAAGTTAATTATAAAGTAGAAAATACTAGAGTTGGACAAAGAGTAGATTATGATAAATTAACAATCGAAGTTTGGACAGACGGAAGTTTAAAACCATTTGAGGCATTAAGTTTAGCAGCAAAAGTTATGACAAGCCATTTAAATTTATTTATTGACTTATCAGAAGCTACAAGAAATACTCAAGTAATGGTAGAAAAAGAAGAATCTAAAAAAGAAAAAGTATTAGAAATGCCTATTGAAGAATTAGAATTGTCAGTTAGATCTTATAACTGTTTAAAAAGAGCTGGAATCTCTACAGTTGAAGATTTAGCAAGTAAAACACAAGAAGATATGATGAAAGTAAGAAATCTAGGTAAAAAATCTTTAGATGAAGTTACAAATAAACTTATAGATTTAGGTTTAGGTTTTTCATCAAATGAAGACTAAGAAAAGGAAGGTGAAAAAAAGTGGCAGGTACAAGAAAACTTGGAAAACCAACTGATCAAAGATTAGCAATGTTAAAAACTCAAGCTACTGATTTACTTTTAAATGGAAAAATTACAACTACTGAAGCTAGAGCTAAAGAAGTTAAATCTATAGTTGATAGTATTATTGCATTAGCTATCAAAGAAAAAGATAATTATGAAGAAGTTGAAGTTAAAGTAGTAAAAGCTAAATTAGATAGCAAAGGTCATAAAGTTACAGAAAAAGCTACAAGTAAAAATGGTAAAGAATACCTAAAAGTAGTTAAAGAAGAAAAAATGGAAAAAAGACAAAAAGATATGCCATCAAGATTAAATGCTAGAAGAAGAATAATGAGAAAAATTAATAAAGTATCTAATGTTGATATAATGGCAAAGCTTTTTGGAGAAATAGCACCAAAATATGAAAAAAGACAAGGTGGATATACTAGAATATTAAAATGTGATAACAGAAGAGGAGATAATGCACCAGAAGTAATATTAGAATTAGTATAAAAGAAAAACGGGAAACCGTTTTTTTTTTTACTTATTAAATTTACTATTTAAATTTAATAGATTTTAGAATATAATACTATTAAATTTAAAAAAGAGGAGAATAAAATGAAAAAGAAAATATTAATATTAGTTATAGCTATAATAATATTAGTAGTTGGAGTTGTAACAACAATTACGTTAAAAAATAAAAATGAAAATGACGTAAAACAATTGCTAAATAATTTTATCTCTGATATTAATCAAAAAAATTATGATGCAATGTATGAAAAAATAGATGGAGCTAGAATAAGTAAAGAAGACTTTGTGACAAGAAATAAAAATATTTATGAAGGAATTGATGCAGCCAATATAAGCATAGAAATAACTGATTTTATCAAAGAAAATAATAATTATAAAATAAATTATCATGAGAAAATGTATACATCTGCTGGAGAAATAAATTTTGATAATTCAGTTATTATTGGCAAAATAGGTAAACAGTATAAAATGCAATGGTCATCAAATTTTATTTTCCCACAATTAAATGATAATCAAAAAGTGAAGGTTTCTCCTGTAAAATCAAGAAGAGGAGATATATTAGATAGAAATGGAAATAAATTAGCAACAGATGGCAAAATTGCATCTGTAGGAATTGTTCCTGGAAAATTAGGTGAAAATAAAGATGAAAATATTAGTAAAATATCAGAATTAACAGGTGTTTCTGTAGATTTTATCAATTCGCAATTAGGAGCTTCATGGGTAAAAGATGATACTTTTGTACCAATAAAGAAAATTTCTGATTCTGACACGACTTTAAAAGAATCTTTATTAAAAGTACCAGGAGTGCTTATAAATAAAGACGATGGAAGAGTGTATTCATTAGGAAAAGAAGCAGCACATTTAATTGGATATGTTCAACCAATAAGTGCTGAAGAATTAGAAACATATAGCAGCAAAGGATATACATCTACTAGTAAAATAGGAAAAACAGGATTAGAAAAAGCATATGAAGATAAGCTTAGAGGTATTGATGGTGCTGAAATATACATAGTAGACGAAGAAAATAATAAAGTTGCTAGTATTGCATCAAGAGATAAGAAAGATGGAGAAGATGTAAAATTAACAATTGATAGTACTTTACAAAAAAATTTATATGAACAGCTTAAAGATGATGAAGGATTATTTGTAGTTATGAATCCAGCTACAGGAGAATTATTGTCTTTAGTAAGTACTCCAACATTTGATTCAAATAGTTTTGTTTTAGGCTTAAAAACAGAAGAATGGGATGCATTAAACAATGATGAGAAAAAACCTTTGTATAATAGATTTATTCAAAAATATTGTCCAGGTTCTACTTTTAAACCTATAACTGGTGGAATAGGTCTAACAACTGGATTAATTGATAAAGATGAAGACTATGGTTATAGTGGAACAAGTTGGCAAAAAGATTCCTCATGGGGAAATTATCATATTACAACATTAACAGCATATAATGGAGCAAAAAATTTATTAAATGGATTAATACATTCAGATAATATTTATTTTGCACAATCTGCATTAAAAATAGGTTCTAATACATTTACAGAAAATCTAAATAAATTAAAGTTTAATGAACAATTAGATTTGCCTATGAATTTATCAAAATCACAGTATGCTAATAATAATGGAACTACAATTGACGAAGAAACAAAACTTGCTGACTCAGGATATGGACAAGGAAGTATTTTAGTAAATCCTATTCACATGGCATCAATATATTCTGCTTTTTACAATGAAGGAAATATGTTAAAACCTTATATTGAATATAAAGAAGATAAATCACCTGAAATATTAGTTGAATCTGCATTTTCTAAAGAAGCAGCAGATACAATAAAAGAAGATTTAATTCAAGTTGTTGAAAACAAAGAAGGAACTGCGAATGATATGAAAGTATCAGGAGTCACAATTGCAGGAAAAACAGGAACTGCTGAATTGAAAGCTTCTAGTGAGGATACTGAAAGTGGAACATTAGGATGGTTTAACTGTTTTACCATTGGAAAAGATGGGGGAGATTTACTAATTATTAGTATGGTTGAGAATGAACAAGATAATCAAGCAGGAGGAAGCCATTACTTAATTAAGAAAATAAAAACATTATTTTAAAAACTACAATTAGTTTCATAAAATTACAAAATATGATTCTCCGAAATAATATCATCTACATAATATATAGAGAGGTGATATTATGGAGAATCTTTTTTATGTAATAATAACTATGTTTTCAATAATAGGCTGGTATATTTTATTAAAGGAAATAGCAAGTAATTTAATATTCAAAAATATAAAATTAGATAGTGATATTGAATTACATATGATTGTAAAAAATAAAGAAAATAATATTGAAATATTATTAAGGAAGCTAATATATATTCAAGAAAAAATCGGATATTTTAATAAAATAGAAATTATAGATAATAACTCAACTGATAAAACATATGAAATACTTAAGAAAATGCAGGAACAATATCCAATCGTAAAAGTTAGAAAAATGTTGTAAAACGAACTACTTTTTGATAAACTATCAAAAGAAAAGGAGTTTTAATGAAACTAGAAGGACAGATAGAAGAAATAATATATCAAAATGAAACAAATAGTTATACAATTGCTGAATTATCTACAGAGGAAGAAATATATACAGTTGTTGGATATTTGCCATTTATAAACGAAGGAGATTTTTTAAGTTTAGAAGGAAAATTTGTAACACATCAGGATTATGGAAGACAATTCAAAATTGATACTTTTGAAAAGAAAATGCCAGAGACAACAGATGCCTTAGAAAAATATTTAGCAAGTGGAATAATAAAAGGAATTGGACCAAGTACTGCTAAAAAGATTGTTGATAAATTTGGAGATGAAACAATAGCAATATTTAAATTTGAGCCTAGTAGATTAGCTGAAATCAAAGGAATTTCTGCCAATGGTGCTCTTGAAATGGCAGAAGAATTTAATACAAAATGGGATTTATGGCAAATTGTAGGATTTTTAGAAAAATTTGGAATAAATGCAAGTAATAGTAAAAAGGTATATGAAGCTCTAGGAAATGATGCAATAGAAGAAATAAAAAGAAATCCATATGTTTTAATTGATATTACATATGGAGTCGACTTTTTTAAAATAGATAAAATGGCTCTTGAAATAGGAATTGATGTAAATAGCTATCAAAGAATTGGAGCTGGAATAAGATATGGATTAATTTTAGCAAGCTATAATGGAAACACATGTGTAGAAAAAAATAATTTATATGAATTTGTAAAAAATAAATTATCAGTAGAAGAAAAATATATTGATGAAGTATTAAAAAATTTAAAATCAGTTGGTAAAGTTGTTGAAGAAAAAATTGATGATAAAGATTGGATATTTATTGAAGAATTTTACAGACTTGAAAAAAATATTGCACAAAGAATATATATGATAATGAAAACTAAAAATGTAAAATACTTAAAATCCTTTAATGAACAATTAGAAAAGGAAGAAATATTTTTACAAATGGTGTTATCAGAAAAACAAAAAGAAGCATTAAAACAAGTAAATGATTCCAATATAAGTATAATAACTGGTGGCCCTGGTACTGGTAAAACAACAATAATAAAAGCTTTAATTGATATATATAAATTAAATGGACAAAAAGTAGTTTTATGTGCACCAACTGGAAGAGCTGCTAAGAGAATGTCAGAATCAACAGGAGAAGAAGCTAAAACTATTCACAGATTATTAGATATTGGAAAAATTGAAGATAACAAATTAGAAAATATTGATACAGAATTTACTCCAATAGATGCAGATGTTTTAGTTATAGATGAAATGTCAATGGTAGATGTGTTCCTAATGAATTATATTACTAAGGCAATTTATATGGGAACAAAGTTAGTTTTAGTAGGAGATAGTAATCAATTACCATCTGTTGGACCAGGATCAATTTTAAAGGATTTAATTGAATCTGGAAAAATACCATTAACTAATTTAGATAAAATCTTTAGACAAGCTGCTAAAAGTAAAATAATTTTGAATGCACATAAAGTTAATAATGGAGAAAGCTTTGTCAGCAAAAATGAAGTACAAGAAGACACAATAGATGACTTTTTCTTTATTAATGAAACATCACAAGATAAGATGATTTTTGATACTGTGTCACTGACAACAGGAAGATTACAAAAATATGGAAACTATGATTTCTATGAAAACATGCAAATACTTACACCAACTAAAAAGGGAGCTTTAGGAACAAAAGAGCTAAATAAAACATTACAAAATGCAATTAATCCAGAAAATGAAAATAAAAAAGAAAAGAAATTTGGAGAATTGATTTTTAGAGAAGGTGACCGAGTTATGCAAATAAAAAATAATTATGATATTTTCTGGGATAGAGACATAAATGGAAATTACGAAAATTCAACAGGAGTATTTAATGGAGAAATTGGTAGAGTTGAAAAAATAGATTTATCAGAGAGACAAATGAAAGTAGTTTTTGATGATGGAAAGAATGTATGGTATCAATTTTCTGAATTAGATCAGTTAGAACAAGCGTATGCAGTAACAATACATAAATCACAAGGAAGTGAATTTGATGTTGTTGTAATAGTAATTCCTCAAGCTGCTCCAATGCTACTTACGAGAAATCTTTTATATACTGCTATAACAAGAGCTAAAAAATTATTAGTTATACTTGGAAATAAAAATACTGTTGAATTTATGATTCAAAATGTAGATAGTAAAAAAAGAAATACAGGTCTTCGACAAAAAATTACACAAATATTAGATGAAAAAGAGTAATATAAATGAGCATTGGCTAAATTAACACAAAATGTTAAAAAAATTAATACAAGAAATATTTCCTAAAGTATGTGGAATATGTGGGAAAATTTCTAAAAGTTGGATTTGTCCTAAATGTTACTATAAAATAAAAAATGAATTAAAATTTTTTGCAGTTAAACAAAAATCGTTCAAAATATATTTTTTAGGATTTTACGAAAAAAATATAAGAAAACTATTATTGAGATACAAATTTGGTGATTCAGCATATCTTTCAAACCTTTTTATTGAATTAATAATAAAAAATAGTAAATTAATTCAGAATATAAAACAATATGATTACATTATTCCAGTACCAATGTTTATTAAAAACAAAAAAGTAAGAGGTTACAATCAAACAGAATTAATTGCTAAAAGAATAAAAGAAAGGATTGATATTGAGTATTGTACAGATGTCTTAATTAAAATAAAAGAAAACAAAAGACAAAGTACTTTGAACGAAAAAGAGCGAATAGAAAATGTAAAAAATGTATATAAAATTCAAAACACAGAAAAAATAAAAAATAGAGATATTCTCTTAATAGATGACATATATACAACAGGAAACACAGTAAAACAATGTGTAAAAGAACTAAAAAAGGCTAAAGTACATCGAATAGATGTATTTGTAATTGCAAAAACAAGATAAATGTACTTTCCTTGAATATTTTGACTAAAAAAGTACAAACTAAAAATAGACAAAATATAACAAGGAGGTAAAAATGAAAGCAACAGGTGTTGTAAGAAGAATAGATGATCTTGGAAGAATAGTAATTCCAAAAGAGATAAGAAGAACATTAAGAATTGGAGAAGGTTCACCACTTGAAATTTTTACAGAAAAAGATGGTGAAATAGTATTAAAAAAATATTCACCTATTGGAGAATTGTCTGAATTTGCTACAAATTATGCAGAAACACTTTCAAAAACAACAGGACATATAGCTTGTATAACAGATAAAGATACAGTAATAGCTGTTTCAGGAGGTTTGAAAAAAGATCTACTTGAACAAAACATAAGTAAAGAATTAGAAGAAGTAATTGAAAATAAAGAAATCTATACAAGCAAAGATAATGATGAACTTGCAATTCCAATTAGTAAGAATGAAAATAAAGAAAGAATCTTTCATTCACAAGTAATATATCCTATTGTTTCAGATGGAGATGCAGTAGGAAGTGTTGTACTAATGTCTAAAGAACCAAATAAAAAAATGTCAGAAACTGAAATAAAAGTAGTACAGTCTGCTGCAGGCATACTAGGAAGTCAATTAGAAATATAAAATATAGAAGTAATTTTTATACATTAAAAAAGTATAGAAATTACTTCTATATTTTTTCAATCAATATTGACATCATTTAAAAATATATATAAAATATAAACAAATATAAACAAAAGAGGAGATAAAAATGAAAGAAACAAACGAAAACAAAAACGTCTCAGGTGGATTTGTAGGAAAATATATTATTTTAGGAATAATAATTGGAGGAATTTCTTTCTTTTTAGAGAATCTAATCCCTCAACTATGCCATTGGGAATTAAATTCGACTTATGCAATATATCAATCAGTAATGTTTATTATAAGCACTTTATTAGCAATAACATTAGCAGCAAATTTTGCATTTAAGAAAGTAAAATATGATTCAGTAGAAGATGCTAAACAAGCAGTAAAACCAATAAAAACACTAGTTATGTTTGTTGGATTACTTGTATTATTATTTAATTTAATATATTTTTATGGAATAGAAAAATCACAATATAAAAATATAGATGAAAAATATAAACAATATGAAAACATTGCTCAAGTTGTAGATGTAGTTGATGGAGAAGCAGTTACTGAGAAAATGCTAAAAGATGAAAAAGGCGGATATGAATTACCAGAGAGTAAAATGAATGAAAAAATTTCAGAACAAAAATATACAAAAATGTTTTTAAATGTTTATTTAGCATCAAAAGAAATTATAATAATTTTAGTATATGCATATGCAGTACAATATCTAGAAAAAATGATACTTTCTAGAGTAGAAAATAAATCAAGACGTAAAAAATAAAGATATTTCAAGGCAATAGCTTAAGGCTATTGCTTTTTTTTTGAAAATATAATATAATTTTTTGCATATAAAAAACAATAAAAGCATTGAAATTACTGATAGAAAGGAAATAATATGAAAGCAATTGAAATAAGAAATAAATACCTTAATTTTTTTAAAAATCATAATCATACAATTATACCAAGTGCACCATTAATACCAGAAAATGATCCATCTGTTCTATTTACAACAGCTGGAATGCAACCTTTAGTGCCATATTTACTTGGTCAAAAACATCCATCTGGTAAAAGATTAACAGATTTTCAAAAATGTTTAAGAACAAATGATATAGATGAGGTTGGAGATAATAGGCATTTAACTTATTTTGAAATGCTTGGAAATTGGTCTTTAGGAGATTATTTTAAAGAAGAATCTATTGCAATGAGCTATGAATTTTTAACTAAGGAATTAGGAATTCCAAGTGAAAAAATTTCTGTTACTTGTTTTGCAGGAGATGATGATTGTGAAAGAGATAACTTAGCTGCAGAATGTTGGAAAAAAGCAGGAATACCGGAAGAAAGAATATACTTTTTTGGAAAAGATGATAATTGGTGGATAGCTGGAGAAGAAGGACCATGTGGACCTGATACAGAAATGTTTTATGATACTGGAAAACCTAAATGTTCCCCAGAATGTAATCCAGCATGCGGATGTGGCAAATACGTAGAAATTTGGAATAATGTGTTTATGGAATTCTATAAAGACAAAGATGGATACAGAAAATTAGAACAACAAAATGTAGACACTGGTTTAGGTCTTGAAAGAATGGCAATGCTTTTGCAAGGAAAAGAAACACCTTTTGAAATTGAAATATTTGAACCTGTAATGAATAAACTTAAAGAATTAAGTAAAATAGATAACATACAAAGCAGAAGAATTGTTGCAGAACATTTACGTTCAAGTATTATGATTATAAATGATGGTGGAAGACCTAGCAACGTGGATAGAGGATACATATTAAGAAGATTACTTAGAAGAATGACAAGACATATGAATAAACTAGAGATTGATTTAGAAAATTTAGGAGAAGTAATTGATATATCAATTGAAAGTTTAAAAGAATTATATCCAGAACTTGATACAAATAAAAATAATATAAAACAAGTAATAATAGAAGAAAAAAATAAATTTGTTAAAACATTAAAAAATGGCGAAAAGGAATTTGATAAAGTTGCAAATAAAGTAAAAATGGCAGGAAAAGATATAATAGAAGCTCAAGTTGTATTTAATTTATATGAAACTTATGGATTTCCACCAGAAATGACTGAAGAACTTGCAAAAGAACAAGGTTTAAAAGTAGATATGAAGAACTATCAAAAATTATTTGAAGAACATCAAGAAAAGTCAAGAATGGGAAGCGAAGCAAAATTTAAAGGTGGACTTGCATCAACAGGAGAAGTAGAAACCAAATATCATACTGCAACACATCTTTTAAATGCAGCATTAAAACAAGTCCTAGGTGATCATGTACATCAAAAAGGAAGCAATATAACAGCTGAAAGAATGAGATTTGATTTTTCACATGGAGCTAAAATGACAGATGAAGAAAAAGCAAAAGTAGAAGAATTAGTAAATGATTACATAAGGCAAGACATTCCAGTGGAAAAATTAGAAATGAAAAAAGAAGATGCTCTTAAACTAGGTGCAGAAGCAATGTTTTTAGACAAATATGGTGATGTTGTTACAGTATATAAAATTGGAGATATTTCATTAGAACTTTGTGGCGGACCTCATGTAAAAAGAACAGGCGAACTTGGAACTTTTAAAATAAAAAAAGAAGAGGCGTCTTCAGCAGGTGTTAGAAGAATTAAGGCTATATTAGAATAAATAATGACAAAAATTAATATGCAACAGATAAAATTATAATTAAGTAAAGGAAGATTAGCATATGAGTGAAAATTGTATTTTTTGCAAAATAGCAAATAAAGAAATACCAACAGAAATTATATATGAAAATGAAAACGTAATTGCATTCAAAGACATTAATCCAAAAGCTAAAATTCATTTTTTGATTATTCCTAAGAAACATTATGAAACTATATTAGATATAGATGATGAAAAAATTATGAAAGACTTATTTAAAGCAATAAAAGAAATATCAAAAAAATTTAATATTGATGAAAAGGGATTTAGAATAATAAATAATTGCAAAGAAGATGGAGGACAGGAAGTAATGCATATGCACTTACATATGTTAGGTGGAGAGAAATTACCAATGAATATTTAACAATTTGCAAAAATATGTTATAATAACATTATGGAGGCAAACTTTTAATGAATACAAAAAGAAAAAACGTGCTAACAGCAATGTTAGTAATTGTAATAATAGTAATAATTGGAGTAGTAGGCTTTTTTGGATTTGAGATTGTAGATACAAAAATTTCAGAAAAAAAAGCACATGATATAACTGATGAATTTGATTCACAAATCCCAACAATTAGTGAAGAAGAATTACTTGAAGGAGAAATGCAACAAGAAGGCCAAGGAAATGGAATGGGAGAAGATGGTCAAGGAGAAGAAGGCGAACAGGGAGAACAAGGTGAGCAAGGAGAGCAAGGCGGACAAGACGGACAAGGTGGACAAGGCGAGCAATCTTCAGAAGGAAATGGAGGATCATCAGGCTCATCAAGCTCATCAAGTAGCAAAAAACAAAGCAGTAGTTCTACTAATAAAAATGGTGTATATGTAAGCGGATATTGGGTTGTTGGAACAATTAGAATACCAGCAACAGGAATAAAATATTCTATATTTACAGAACCATCTCCGGGTGCATTAGAAAGAGGAGTTGGATTATTATATACGACAAATGGATTAAATCAACCAGGAAATACAGTTATAGTAGGACATAATTATAGAAACAGACAATTTTTC
Organism: uncultured Clostridia bacterium; assembly: GCA_947588885.1. Classification (GTDB taxonomy): domain Bacteria; phylum Bacillota; class Clostridia; order TANB77; family CAG-508; genus UMGS1994. The sequence goes on along the minus strand of CANQAH010000098.1, from coordinate 2,030 downwards.
TCTAAAAATAAAAATTTGAATAATGGTTCATTAATATATGTAAAAGATACAACTGGAGTAGAAAGAACATATAAAGTTTACAATAAATTTGTTACAAAGTCAGAAGATGCTACATTTTATCAAAGAGATACAGGTTCAAAAAGAGAAATAACATTATCAACTTGTACTGATCAAGGTACTAAAACGGGAGAAAGATTGATTATATTTGCTGTAGAAAAATAAAAAGTACAGAAGCTAAAAAAAAATAAGTATAAAATAAGATATACGAAAGAAAGAGGTGATATTATGAACAATAAAACTAGTAAAATTTTAACAATTGCTCTTATAGTAGTTATATTAGGAATAATAGCAGTTTTAGCTTATGTAGGATATACAGCTTTTGCAGAAAATAAAACAAAGGAAACATATACTGAAGCTGCAAAGGATTTTGAACTAAAAGGTGGAAGTGGCGGCAGTAGCAGTGGTAGCATGAGTGCAAATCAAATAAACGCTATTAATGTTACAACAGATAATGAAAAACAACTAGAGGGATATACTATTATAGGAACAATAGAAATACCAAAAGTAGATTTACATTGTCCTATTTTAGGAGAATGCAACAAACGTACTTTAGAAATAGCAGTATCACAGATATTTTCAACATCAGAATTAAATCAGCCTGGAAATACAGTATTGTATGGACATAATTACAGAAATAAATTATTTTTTTCAAGAAATGATGAATTACAGAATGGAGATACAATTTACATAACAGATATGGCAAGAAATAAGAAAAAATATGAAGTTTATGATAAATTTGAAACATCAAGTTCAGATTCAACTTTTTATACAAGAGATACAGATGGAAAATGCGAAATAACACTATCAACATGCACAGATGATGCAAGTACAACAGACAGAAGATTAATTATTCTTGCCAAAGAAGCAGAATAACAAGAAAAATTGGATATTAATGGGAGAGAAAAATGGAAAATAAAAATAGTAAAATTTTTGGAATAATTCTCATTATCGTAATTCTTCTTATTATTGCTGGACTTATAGCATTTGCTACTTTTTTACTTGCAGATAAAAAAGATGAAGAACCAATAGCTAAAAATGAAAATGAGATTGTTATTAAAGGAAGCGGAAAAACAGCTACTGCGGGAGGTAGTGAATTAGAACCTATAGATAATGTAGAGAATGCAGATAATGAAAAGAAAAAACAAATGGAAGGATATGAAATTATTGGAAAAATTGAAATTCCAAAAACTAGTTTAGAATCAAATATATTATCAGAAACAACAAAACGTAGTTTGGAAATTGCAATTACCCAAATGTTTTCAACATCCGAATTAAATCAACCAGGAAATACGGTATTATACGGCCATAACTATAGAAATACAAAATTCTTTTCAAGAAATTATGAATTAGAAAAAGGTGATTCTATATATATAACAGATCAAGAGAATAATCGAATTAAATATGTTATATATGATAAGTTTGAAACTTCAAGCACAGATACGACCTTTTACACAAGAAATACAGCAGGAAAATGTGAAATAACACTATCAACATGTACAGATGATGCAAGTACAACTGAAAGAAGATTAATAATATTAGCTAAAGAAGAATAGAAAAGATAGCATCATTGGCTATCTTTTTTTAGAAAATATAGACAAAGTAGTTGACAAACATAAATAAAAATATTAAAATATAAGAGCGTTTGAAAATGGTGGATATAGCGCAGCTGGTTAGAGCGCCAGTTTGTGGCACTGGAGGCCGTGGGTTCAAATCCCACTTTCCACCCCATTTAATTAATATTGGGCTGTAGCCAAGCGGTAAGGCACCAGACTTTGACTCTGGCATGCGCTAGTTCGAATCTAGCCAGCCCAACCAAAAAAACATGTAGGAATATGAATAACCTGCATGTTTTTTATTTGATATGAATTTTTTAACAAAATAGAAAAAAATATAGGTTCAAAGTCAATAGTTGGGGTGTAGCTTCCTGAAAATAGTTTCACCTCAATATTTTTTTGAATTTTAATTATTTT
>CANQAH010000097.1 GCA_947588885.1 uncultured Clostridia bacterium | reverse complement strand
CTATAAGATAAAGGCTTCGCTCAATTTGTACACAAATTTTTTAACAAAAATTTGGCACACAGAACAAAGACGCGGACTTTGCAATAAATTTATATAATATGATATATAAAAATGTCCGCTTTTGTTCTAATGGTTTTGCCAAATTCAATTAAAAATATTTTATTAAACAAAGTAATACTAAATGAATTGGATAAAAGAAATAAAAAAGTAATTTGTTTTTTTGATTTGTTTTTCCAAGTTTTCCGTTATATAAATTTATAAATATTAAAGATGCAATAGTAAAAATCAGTTGAATAGTAATATAATAAAGGCGAGCTAGTGTTAATGGATATACAGCATAATCATCAGCAAATAATAAAAACATTAAACATAGCTGTGAAACTACTAAGAAAAATCTGCCATGACTTTTGGCAATGTAAAAAAATAAAATCATCAAAACACCAATTCCACCAAAATCACATCCAGAAACTTCTGCAACAACAACTAATAAAAATATAATAAGATAAGAAAAAAACTTATTTTTAATTTTATCAAAGACTCTTATAGCAAGTAAACCTAAAGCTAAAGTAAAAAATATATTCAAATACAATGTAGAAAAGTCATTAAAGAAAAGAAGGTATGCAGGTATTTGAGAAATAAAAGCTAAAACTAAGAGCCTTTTTAAATATTTATTATAATTTTTAGTATACACATATCCTTCGCTTAATAGAAAAGCAAAAATAGGAAAAGCTAATCTTCCTATAAAAATACAAGGAATAGCTAAAGCACTTTCAGCGAAAGGAATATGCCCCAAAAACATTGCAGTACAAGCTATAATTTTTAACACAAAATTAGACATATTAATTACTCCTATTAAAATATAAAATAATTATAGCAATGAAAAAATAATATTTCAATAGAGATAAACTAAGCTAGGAAATCTAGAAGAAATTTTCTATAACAAAAGCGGACATTATTAACAATTTCGCTATTTATAACATTTTTAAGTCTGCGTCTTTGTTCTATGTGCCAAATTTTTGTTAAAAAATTTGTGTACAAATTGGGCGAAGCCTTTATATAATAGGAAATGCGGAGCACTTTTCTATTATATAAAAAAAGATAATCTAGAAATCTAGATTATCAGAATGAACTAATTCAGAAGCATTTTTATATAAATTACAAATGTCACAATCAAAACATAAAATAGCTCGAGATTTAAATATTTTTTGAAGAGTATTAATAAATTCGTCAGATTCATCTAAAATATGAATATATAATTTTTGAGGCAAAATATTTAATAATGTATTTAAACAATAATCATTAGAAGAAAAAGAAATGTCAGATAAATATTTTGCATCCAAAATATGATCATCAATAGGAATTGATTTTTTATATTTATCAAGTAAAATAGATTCATTTTTTAAATAAATTAAATGAACAATATCTATTTTTGATTCTGATGAAAAAATATAATCTTGCAATAATTCAATAAATTTAAGATATTCACGATTTATAATAAAATTATTTACAGCTAAATCTACCAAATAATCCAAAATTTCTAAATAATCTTTTAATCTAAATTGAATAAACCCATCAAGATTCATAGTTGAATTATCTTTAAGATAATCCAAAATAGATAGGTATATTAGATCTTTTTTATGATTAGAATCTTCTTTTATCAAAATAGAATTACAAGTATCTAAAATTTTATTTAGTTCATCATCTGTAAAATAAAAATAATTTTTCTTTAGAATATTATTTATTAAATTATTTTCGTAAAAATATATTATTACATCAGTAAGTAAGATTGAGATTTGTTGTAAATCAGATGAGCTATAATTAAATATTATACATGTATCGTCTTTTTTTATTTTTAAATTTTCAATATTCATATTTTTTAGAATATAGGAATAAACTAAATCAGACATTTTGGAATCATTTAAAATTAAAGTAAACATATAAAAGAAAGCCTCCTACCAAAATAGTATTGACACTTTCTATTAGTTTATTCAAGCAGCAACCAAAAAGAGCTTGTCACTTTATTTATATATTCTATAATCAATATCAGTAAAAATTAAATCTTGTTCATAAATATCATCAACAAATTTTTCATCTATATCATCTTTTTTTATTTGAAAATATAATTTAGTAAATCTACCAATATGCTGCTTAATACGTTTTTTTGCATAATCAACCATTGTTCCATTAGTTATGATAAATAACCAATCACTACTTTGAGCAAGTAATAATTCTCGAGCACATTGATCTAAAGCTTTTTTTCTAATACCTTCATTTTCATCAGGATAAAGGTTTGCAAGTTCAACCATTCTATCAGCAGCTTTATGCAAATGACGATGAACATAATCATTTGTTGGATTTAACCAAACTTCACTATAACCTTTTGCACCCCAACTAGACCTACAAGGAGAGGCAACTTGAATTTCAGGATGTCTATCAATATAATCACCAGGTGTGATTAAAGTAAAGTTACAATCATCATAATAAACTTTTTTAAATAAAATATATAACCAGTATGGACCTTCATACCACCAATGTCCATATAGTTCAGCATCATAAGGACACACAACTACAGGAGGAACATCCATGAAGCTTGAAAGATTATCAATTTGAGCAGTTCTACAATCTAAAAAGTGACCAGCTTGTTTTTCTGCTGTATCCATAGCCCATCTAGGATTATAATAATCTTTTTCACCATTTTTTGAAGTTATTCTATAATATTTTATTCCTGTATGTACACGAACACCGTTAGAAGCAATATAAGGTTTAATATAATCATAATCTAAGTCATAACCAATATCTCTATAATATTCTCTATAATTAAAATCACCAGGGTATCCAATGATAGAACTCCAAACTTGTTTTGAAGATTCAATATCACGACCAAAAGCAACTAAACCACCAGGAGAAACTATAGGAGCAAAAGTGCCATAAACAGGAGCTGGATCAGCATATAAAATTCCATGTGATTCAACAATTGCATATTCAATACCAAATTCTTTTAAAAATTGATCTGCTTCAGGAACATATCCACATTCTGGTAACCAAATACCACGAGGTTGCCTGCCAAAAAATTTCTTATATGTTTGAACACCGACAGCAATTTGAGCTTTAACTGCTTGAGGATTAACATATAGAATAGGGAAGTAGCCATGTGTTGCACCACAAGTAATTATTTCTAAAAAGCCGGCATCTTGAAAATGCTTGAAGCCATTTATCAAATTACAATTATATACATCTTTAAAAACATGTAAATCATTAGAATATCTATCTAAATAATATTTTGACAAAGAATTTAATCTTTCATCATAAACAGTTCTTTTAACTTCTTTCTCAGCAAGTTCGATGTGTTTCTTTAAATATTTAATATATCTTTCTTGCAAAAGCTTATTATCAAGCATATAAAGAAGAGGAGGAGTCATTGTCATTGTTAATCTGAATTTAACGCCTTCTTCTTCTAATTTTTTGAAATTTAATAATAAGGGAATATATGTTTCAGACATAGCTTCAAAAAGCCATTGTTCTTCTAAATAATCTTCACTTTCTGGATGATGAATAAATGGTAAATGGGCATGAAGTATGAAAGTTACATATCCTTTATTTTTATCCATATTGTTTATCCTTTCAAAATCGTTAAAATTTAAAATAAAAATTAAAGGCAAAAGTACGAAAACGAACCTTTGCCTAATTATTTAAAAGTTGAAGTAGGGTTTCCGGATGATGGATTATTTAAACTAAATACATTTATAAAATCTTCAACTTGATACAATTCTTTGTATAAACTATAAAAATCCAATAAATTATAATTTTTATTTTGTAAAATATGAAGTATTGACTTATAAGATTCTTTGTTTGTTTTAACATTTCTATATTTAACTTCTGGTTTAACTTCATTAATTAAAACTCTATCATTAGGCATAATCAAACTATTTGATGAGGTGATAGGTAAAAATTTATCCAAATCTTCTTTATGATTCATATTTGGATTCCTTTTTGCATATTCTTTAAATCTTCTACCAAGTTCAACAGAATATTCACTGCGTGCATCTGGAATAGATAAATACCAACTATTTGCAAAATCATTTATTTCAACTTCTTGAACATAATTTAAAGTTTTGTTATGAACAATTAAAACAGGGTAGGTATCATTAAAGAAATAATCACCATATCTTTTATTAAGATTAAGTCTATCCTCATCAGAAATATCCCAATAAACAAATAAAACTTTTGGCGTTTGTGCTAATATTTTAACTGTAGTTTCATTGTAACGATAAGGTAAATCATAATATTCTAAAACATTTACATAGTTTTTTTCTATATTTTTAAGACTAGAAGTAGATAATTTTTTTAGAACTTTAGGTTTATTTAATTTTACAGATTTCTTTGCAGAAGAAACTTTTTTTACAGTTACCTTAGTATTCTTCTTTAAAGAAGTAGTTTTTTTAGAAACCTTTTTGTCATCAACATTTTTTGAGCTTTTAACAGAAGATGTTATTTTTTTCCCTTTTGAGACAATCTTTTTTATAGGAGAAACTTTAGCAGATGTTTTAGTAGATTTTACTGATTTTTTTTCTGTCTTAATAGATTTTGAAGTAGCCTTTTTAGTAGCAGAAGTAGCCTTTTCTAACACTTCGTTTTTTTCTGCTTCTTTTTTTGTCCTAGGCATACTTTTTCCTCCTTCGTAAAATAATAATCTTCTATAATGATATACATAATTTTGTAGAATTACAAGAGAAAAGCACGAAAAAATAAAAAAACATTTTTTTATTTTTTCTATTTACAATTTTTTTGTTATTATATACAATATTAAAAGAATTTAGTAAAAACGAAAGAAAAAAATGGAAAAAACGAAAGGGGCAAAAAAGGAAGAATGAAAATTTTAATGTTATCATGGGAATATCCACCAAGAATTGTTGGAGGTATTTCGAGAGTTGTACATGATTTATCACAAAGATTGATAAAAGATGGACATGATGTAACTGTTGTTACATATAAAGAAGGTGATGTACCTTATTTTGAAGACGACAATGGGGTAAAAGTGTACAGAGTAGATAACTATATGATAAGCCCTAACAATTTTATAGATTGGATAATGCAATTAAACTTTAATTTAGTGGCAAAAGCTAATGAATTAATTGCAAAAGAAGGAAAATTTGATGTTATACATGCACATGATTGGCTAGTTGCATATGCAGCAAAATCATTAAAAAATTCATATGATATTCCAATTGTTGCTACAATACATGCTACAGAAGCTGGAAGAAATAGTGGAATACATGATGAAACACAAAGATATATAAATGATACTGAATGGATGCTAACATATGAAGCAACAGAAGTTATAGTAAATAGTAATTATATGAAAAGTGAACTTCAAAGACTATTTGGATTACCTTATGAAAAAATAAATGTAATTCCAAATGGAATTACTCAAACAAACTTTGCAGGAATAGAGAGAGATTATGAATTCAGAAGAAAATTTGCTGCAGATAATGAAAAAATAATTTTATTTTCAGGAAGACTTGTTTATGAAAAGGGAATTCAAAATTTAATTGCTGCAATGCCCAAAATATTAAATGGATATAATGATGCTAAACTTATTATTGCTGGAAGAGGTGGAATGATAGACGAACTTCGTGCACAAGTTGATTATTTAGGAATATCAAATAAAGTTTATTTTACAGGATATTTAGCTCACAAAAATTTATGCCAAATGTATAAATGTGCAGATGTTTCAGTATTTCCAAGTACATATGAACCATTTGGAATAGTAGCATTAGAGGCAATGCTAGCAGGAGTTCCAGTAGTTGTATCAGATGTTGGAGGATTAAACGAAATTGTTGATCATGGTATAAATGGAATGAAAAGTTACGCTGGAAATGCAAACTCATTAGCTGATTCAATATTAGCACTACTATATGATCCTCAATTATGTGCTAATGTAGTTAAACAAGCCAAATTAGATGTTAAAAATAAATTTAGCTGGACAAAAATAGCACAAGACACACATTTTACATATCAAAAAGCAATTTGTCAGACAATGGCAGAAAGACAAGCAAAACAAATCGAACAAGAAAAAGCTCAAAAAGCAAAAAAAGCAAAAAATACAGAAGGAGAAATTACAAGCTTGCTTGGATTTAAAAAACGTCAAGCATATGCGTAATATAAAAAATATATTTTATACAAAAGAGGACAATATTAGAAAGTCCTCTTAATTATTTTAAGGAGGTAAAAAATGAATGTATATGACGAAGTAAATAATTTAGGAAGGGCAATAAAAGAAAGTAAGGAATATACAGATTATAAAGAAGCAAAAGATAAAGTAAAAGAAGTAGAAGAATTAAAAAATAAAATTGATGAATTTGAAAAAATTAGATATGAAGAGCAAGTATTAGCACTTCAAGGAGAAAAACAATCAGAAGAAAAAATGGCAAAATTACAAGAATTATATAAAATATTAGTACAAAATCCAGATGTTAAAGATTACTTTGACAAAGAAGTTCGTTTTAATGTAATGATGGCTGATGTAAATAAAATTATAGGTGATGCAATTAAAGATGTATTACAATAAAAATTAAGTTAGTAGCTTGACATGCAAAGTTTTTGTAAATATAATACTACTAAATAAGTCAAATTTATGTAAGGAATGGAATATAAAGAAATGCAAAATGTGTATTTACAAAATGAAGAATTTGATAAACTTGATGATATAGCTTTAATAAAAATGACAAAACAAGGCAACAAAATGGCTTTAGATTATCTTTTAAACAAGTATACAGATATTGTAAACATGAAGGCAGGAAAATATTTTATTATTGGAGCCGAAAAAGAAGATATAATGCAAGAAGGTTTAATAGGTTTATTTAAAGCTATTAAAAGTTTTGACCCTGAAAAACAAAGCTCATTTAAAACATTTGCAAATCTTTGCATAGAAAGACAATTACAAACAGCTATAAAAACATCAACTAGACAAAAACATATGCCATTAAATTCATATTTATCATTAAATTTATCAGCATATGATGAAAATGATGATACTAGCTTAATAGAAGTTTTTGATTCAAACACTGTTGAAGATCCATTAGATACGGTTACTCAAAAAGAATATTATAAATTTATAGAAGAAAGAATAGATGAAACACTAAGTGAATTTGAAAAACAAGTGTTACACAGATATACTGACGGCGAAAGTTATACTGAAATTGCTGAAAGATTGAATGCACCAGTAAAATCTGTTGATAATGCAATTCAAAGAATCAGAAAAAAAACAATAAAAAACCTATTGAACTATGATGATTAAAAAAATGCTTCTATAGCTCAGTAGGTAGAGCGCATCCATGGTAAGGATGAGGTCGCCAGTTCGATTCTGGCTGGAAGCTCCAAATATACATATAGAAATACAGAGGAAAAACTATTATGCCAATAGAAATAATTATGTTTTCGGTCATAGCAATTGCTATAGTATTAATTATTTTAATATTGATTTCAAATAATAAAAATAAGATTGATGACAGCCAATATACAGAAAAAACAGAAATTACTAAAGAACAAAAAGTAAAAAGAATTCATATTGCTGTTGGATGTTTATCAATGATTATATGTTTGTTAATAGGATTACATTTTGCAAATATATATATAAGAGAAAAAACAAGTCCTATTGCAGTTAAACCTATAATATATTTATATCCAACAGAAGAAAAAGAAGTAACTGTTAAACTAGGAAGTAAAGAAAATATAACATGTTCATATCCAAATTATGATAATGACGGTTGGAGAGTATTAGCAAAACCAAACGGAGATTTAGTAGATTTAGATGACGGAAGAAATCTATATGCACTTTATTACGAAAACAATAATAACGTAAAATTTAAAATAGAAGATGAAGGATTTGTAGTTGAAAGTTCTCAGGTAAAAGAATTTTTAGAAGAAAAATTAGATATATTAGGATTAAATGAAAGAGAAGCAGAGGAGTTTATAGTATACTGGCTGCCACGATTACAAAGCAATAAATATAATTACATAAGATTTGCAACAAAAGAAGAAATAAATCAAAATATGGGATTAGAAGTATCAGGAAATCCTGACACTATAATAAGGGTATTAATGACATATAAAGGTTTAGATAAACCAATACAGGTTAAAGAACAAAAAATAGAAACCCCAGAGAGAAAAGGATTTGTTGTCGTTGAATGGGGAGGTACCGAAATAAAATAATTATATAAAAACCAATTTCTAAAAAGGAATTGGTTTTTTGTTATCTTATAGGAAAGTTCTCCGAATTTCCTATAAGATAAAGGCTTCGCCCAATTTGCACACAAATTTTTTTACAAAAATTTGGCGCATAGAACAAAGACGCGGACTTTGCAATAAATTTATATAGTATGACATATAAAAATGTCCGCTTTTGTTCTATTATAGGAAAATAATTTTTTATTATCATTGAATCAGAAATGAAATATAAGAATATTAAAATTTTATAGAAAAAGAAAAAAACATAATATATAATATTAATATAGCAAAATATGAATTTTTTAGAAAAGGAGAATACATATGTTTAGAGGAAGAGGAGAAGCCCCTAATATAACAATAAATAATAATGACAATAATAATTCAAATAACAGTGGAGGATTCTATCATACTCATTTTGGATATTATTACATAATACACTATGACAAAAACTTTTTACTAATGGAAATAATATCAACATTATTAGTTATTATAATTGGAGCAATAACTTTTATTTGGCTTGGTAAAACTGATTTTAATGATCCTATTATGAAAGAAAAACAAAATCTTTTAACTATTCAACTCATAACACCACTCATTTCAATAATATTAGCAGTAGTTACAACATTTTTATCTAGAAGTAAAGAAGAAATGATAAAATTATTAAAAATAATAGCTATAGTTTCAATGTGTATAATAATTGTAACTATTGGAATGCAAATAAACATGAATAGTAAATATACAGAAGAAAAATTTGAAGAATTTTATGAACAATATGAAAAACAAAATGAAAAAAGTGAAGATGGAGAAAAAATATCTATAGGATTTACAGGAGTAAAATTAACAACAGCAAAAGAAAATTATATTGAAAAAAGCAAAGCATCATATAGAAACTTTAAAATAAAATCAACAATATATATTGCAATTTATATACTTTTAGCGTTGTTTATATTTTATTTATCAGCAAGAATATCACATAGCGAAGAACAAAGAGAAGAATTATCACAAGATGATAAAATTTTATTTGATGAAGACATACATTATAAATAAAATTAATATTTCTAATAAAAATACCTTAGTTACAAAACAAATCGGAAAGCCTTTATTTTAAGACTTTCCGATTTGTTGTATTATTATAAAAATTATCTTCATACGAATCTTTTTTCTTAGTCCCATCAGCTACGCATAAAGCTGAATAAGATAAATATAAGAAAATTAATACAACGAAGACAGTAATATCGAGATAGTTAATTATAAACATAAGCCAATTAAAACCATTAATAGAATTATAAATAAATAATTCAGGAATGATAACTTCAATATTAACGATTAAATTAAATAAATCATATATAAATAGGAATCCTTCAGGAATCATTGCTGCAATAAGGAGTTTCTTACAAGTTGGAAATTTATGTGATTTGATTGCATTAAACGAAATAAATGTACACAAAAAAGAAAATACCTCAAAATAAACTCCAAAATCATGAGCATAAAAATCAGAAAAATACGAACCTACATAAAAAGCTAAAAAATAAGAAATAAAACTAACAATAAATGCAATAAAACAAGGAATTAAGAGAAAATATGCTTTATCAGCATAAACTTCTGCTAAGTGCTTTTGTTTTGTTTCATCAACTGAGTTATTGAAATTTTCCATAATTAATCTCCATTTTTATCATAATTTATACATAATATATTATATCTTATTTTTTCAAAGTGCAAGAAGTATAGCTTTTTTTCAAATAGAAGTAGGAACTAAATCTAGAAAAGAAGCAATATTACAAAGTTTGGTGTTATAATAATACAAGTTGAAATAGTTTTTCTTTGTTATATTATAGGAAAGTTCTCCGAAAATCCGATAATATAAAGGTTTCGATCAAATTAACTCCTTTCAGCCTAAAAAATCACCACACTTATATCAGTTTTTTGGAAAACGAAAATTTAAATAAAAATTTACGATTAGGAACAAATTGCACTTCATGATTGCAATTTTATGTAAAGTATAGTATAATTAAAAATACAATAATAATTAATACTGAGGAGGGTGTGAATATGGCGACATATGAAGAACTGGTCAACGAATTTGTTCCTGAGGCAGCGAAAACTAACGGGCTTGTGATGCTCACACGCAAAGAGCGGTATACCTGCTTGATTGAGGATGTGAGTAGTGCCAAGGAAAAGCTTCAGTCAGCGGACACAGCGGAGACTATCAGCAGCGCTATTACTGAACTCAATAATCTTCTGGAAAATCTGGGCAAAGACCGCCAGATTAAGGAGGATACGAGAGTACATGCCTGGATTGCGGACGCGGCAGGCGTTGCACGTGCGGTAAAAATGCATGATGCAGTCAGAAGCTCCTTGTATGAACTGCTTGACAGTCTGCTCGAAGCAGCGAAGGAGATCGTGGAGCAGGAAAGCGAGAAAGAAAAAGAGAAGGAAAGAGTCCAGAAACTCAGAAATCTCTTCAGTGCACTCGCTGAGCACGCGGAAGAAGTGGCGAAGATCATCGACACGAAAAAAATTTTTGCCGACGAGTAATCAATCGTAAAAGGCAAAAAGGATACACACCTACTAGGGGGCAGGAATTTCTGCTCCCTAGTTTCATATTAATAAATTAAGAAAAATATGATTTATTATTATATGAAGTGAAAGGAAAAGCATAAATGGAACAATTTATAAGCAAAAATGAATTAGCAGATAAAATAATACAAAACGAAAATTTGCATCCAGGAGATAAAATTTCATATAATAAACTAGTTGAATTATCAAATAAATATAGTATTACTCCATATACTTTAGCGATAAGCATATTAGGAGTAACACAAACACAGTTTCAAGCAATACATTCTAAAAGTTCAAATGCTAAGAACTTTATTATTTTAAAACATTTAATAAGTGAGACAATAGAAAATGCATTAAGCTTTAGAAATATGATTATGCAAAATGAACAATTAAAAGAAGGCAATCTTATAAATTATAAACAATTGCAGTATATTTCAAAAAAATATAATATACCTGAAAAAATATTAGCAATAAATGTTTTACAAATTTCTGAATATTCATATCGAAAAATTAAGAATAATCCTAATAAAAATGCAATCATTTTTTATAGACAAAAGCGAAAAAATAATCAGACTGCACAGAAAAGTGAAAATATAAAAAAATTAAGGCAAGAAATATTAAAAAATGAAAAAATAAAAATTGGAGACAAAATAAATTATGAAAAATTATCTCAATTGTCAATAAAATATCAAATTGATGAGAAAAAAATGGCTATTGATATATTGGGAATTACATTGAGTTCTTTTAATCATATAAAGTCAGACAAAAAAAGAAATACTGTAATTTTAAGAGAATTTTTAAATGATGAAGAATTAAAAGTTTTATCAACAAGAATTCTAGAAATTGAAGGAATACATCCTTTTACTCAAATAGATTACCAAATATTGCAAGGACTTTCAGAAAAATATTTTATAAATGAAAAAATTTTAGCATTAGATATTTTAAAAATTACAGAAAGTCAATATTGGAATATGAAATACAAGCAAAATATGAAGGTGTATGTGCTAAAAGGAGAATACGAGAAAAATAAGCCACAAGAATTGAGAGAATTAAAATCAAAAATATTTGAACAAGAAAAATTATTTGCTGGAAAGAGAATTTCTTATGAGGAAATAGAGAATATAAAGAAGAAATATGATGTGCCTTTAGATGAATTGCTATATGTATTAGGGATAACTAAGCAAGCTTATTATTTTATAAAAAGGGAAAGAAGATATAGCTCTATTATTAAAGACATGGATACATATTTAATTACACAAGTATTATCACAAATTATGGAAAAAGAGCGATATTATACAAAATCTGAAATAGAGTACATTTGCAAAATAAATAATATTTCTTTAAAAGATTTTTTTGACTATATTTTAGGAAAAACATTGTACTTTGGTCATGATGAATATGAAAAAGTACTAAATAGTAAAGGAAAAATATGGATTGGTTCAAAAAGAAAATTATCTAATGCATTTATTAATGAAAATATAAGTGTAATTATGGATATTGCAAAAAAAGTAAGTAATTATACTTACTATAAGTATAAAAGTCAAAAAAGAAATTTAGAAAAAGAAGATTTAGTGCAAGAGGCTTGTATATTAATAATTGAAACATGTGGAGATTTAGAAAAAAATTTTGAAAATGAAGAACTATTAAGAATGATTTATTTAAGAGCTAGAGCTAATATTTTAAAGCATATTGGTACAGAATCAAAAGCTGTAAGTATATTTGGATATTATAAAAAAGCTCGAGAAAAAGGTGACGACAAAAATATTGATTTAATATTAAAAGATGAAAATGCTGACACAGAAAAAGAAGCTATAGAACATTATGAAAGTGAAAGTGGAACAATCACTATTATAAGTTATTTATCTAAATTAATAGAAGAAGGCTATGATAGAGATATTGCATTAGAAAAGACAAAAAATGTATATGGAATTGATGAAGAGACAATGCTTGAAATACTTGAAGAAGAACTTTTAAAACGAGGAAAAGTGAAGAAGACAGCTAAAGGAGAATACATTTTAGGTGACTAAAATGTATTTGGAACGAAGCATTTATATCATAGTAAAATTATTATTATAGTAATTAAAATTACACTAATAAGTTTTTTGAAATAAGAAAACATTTTAATAAGTCAAAATTTCTATCAGTTGTTGAAATTTTGATCTTTTTTTTATCAGTCAATTTAATAACGATACTATCTACGGTTGATTCGCCTACAGATGATAAATATTTAGCTTGTACTATATCTGTTATTTTATAAGAATATTTTTTCCCTAAAATATTTTTATAAGTAAGTTTTTCATCATCAATATAAAATCTAAAATTTACTATTCTAAAAGTACAAAATATTGTAGGTGATATAGACAATAGTAGTATACAAAATATACTTATTATATTTGTAAACTTCCAATTTAAACCACCATTAATATGATCAAAATAAATTGTCTTACCAATAAAATAAAAAATTACAATAGCAAATAAAATTGCTCCAAACAACATAATTTTATTAAATGAAGACTTACTATCGCAGCATACTTCTTTTATATTATTATAGAAAGTTTCAGACTTTTTAATAAAAGAGATTTTTGATTTTTTTTCGTTTATTTTCATATTATCCTTCCGAATTATATTTTATCAGTAATAAAAATCGTAACATATTTTATATGTAAAGACCTATGTCTAATAATATCTTTTTTTATTTCATCTTCAATTTTAGTAGCTGATTTCAATGTGATTCTAGGATCAAGAACTAATGTTAATTGCAATTTATAGTAAGCACCATACTTAATTAGAAAGATTTTTAAATTTTCAACATGTTTATGCTTTACAACATATTCCTTAACTTTATTTATAATTTCTTTATTATTCTCAACTTCACCAATTAAAGAAAGAGAATTTTCAACAATTATATGAAAAGATGTTTTAAAAACGATAAAGGCAATAAAAACAGAACCAAGTATGTCAGAGTAACGTAAAATTGGAATTTGAGTTGAAAATTGTAAAATTACAGTTATAATCATTACTCCAATTGTAGAGTATAAATCAGTAGAAGATTCTTTCACAGCAGTAATTAATAATTGGCTATTTATTTTTTTACCAGTTCTATGCATGATAAAAATTGAAATAAGTTTCAAAACAAATGTAACAGCAAGTAAAATTAATACTGATAAAGGTGGAATTACAAATTCACCCAGAAATGCATGAACTATTATAAAAATACCAAGTGCAAGTAAAATTATTCCAATAAAAACATTTGTTAAATATTCAATTTTCCCAAAACCAAAAGGATGACTTTTAGTTGGTCTTCTTTTTGAAAGTTTGGCTCCAATTAAACAAACAATATCTGTAATAAAATCACTAAACGTATGCATTCCGTCTGCAAATAAAGAAGTTAAGTTAAAAAATATTCCACCGAACAACTTTAAGAATTGATATAACTAAATTATTTATCATACTGAAAATTAAAACGTGAAATTCTTCTTTCATTTATAAACTCCTAAACTTTAATAAAATACATAAAATATATTATACCTTATTTAAATAAATGACAAGAACAAAAGCGGACATTTTTATATGTCATACTATATAAATTTATTGCAAAGTCCGCGTCTTTGTTCTATGCGCCAAATTTTTGTAAAAAAATTTGTGTGCAAATTGGGCGAAGCCTTTATATTATAGGAAATTCGAAGAACTTTCCTATAATATAACAAAAGCGGACATTTTTATATGTCATACTAAATAAATTTATTGCAAAGTCCGCGTATTTGTTCTATGTGCCAAATTTTTGTAAAAAAATTTGTGTGCAAATTGGGTGAAGCCTTTATCTTATAGGAAATTCGAAGAACTTTCCTATAAGATAACAAAAGCGGACATTTTTATATGTCATACTATATAAATTTATTGCAAAGTCCGCGTCTTTGTTCTATGTGCCAAATTTTTGTAAAAAAATTTGTGTGCAAATTAGGCGAAGCCTTTATATTATAGGAAATTCGGAGAACTTTCCTATAAGAGAACAATAATAGTATCTTTTAATAAAAAATACTACACTTTAAAATCAAAATGTGATATACTTCACTAATAGTAAAATAGGGAATATTATAATAGATAACACAATAAAAAGTCGAAAGTTTAAAAATCTTATTTAATAGATACATGAAAGAAGAGGTAAATTTATGAAAATAGGAATAGTAGGACTACCAAACGTTGGAAAAAGTACAATGTTTAATAGTATAACAAACGCTGGAGCAGAATGTGCAAATTATCCATTCTGTACGATAGAACCTAATATAGGAGTTGTAGCTGTACCTGATGAAAGACTAGACAAACTAACAGAAATGTATAAACCAGAAAAAACTACACCAGCAGTTATTGAATTTGTTGATATAGCTGGACTTGTAAAAGGTGCAAGTAAAGGTGAAGGACTTGGAAATAAGTTTTTATCACACATTAGAGAAGTTGATAGTATTGTTGAAGTTGTTAGATGCTTTGAAGATGATAACATAGTTCACGTTGACGGAAGTGTTGATCCATTAAGAGATATAGAAACAATTAATTTAGAATTAATTTTTGCAGATTTAGAAACAGTTGAAAAAAGACTAGAAAGAGCAAAGAAAAATCTAAAAGGAGATAAAAAATATCAATTTGAAATAGATACATTAGAAAAAGTAAAAAAAGCTTTAGATGAAGGCAAATCAGCAAGAACAGTAACATTAACAGATGAAGAAAACGAAATAATAAAAGATAGTTTTCTTCTTACTTTGAAACCAATATTGTATATTGCAAATATTTCAGAAAATGAAATTAATAATCCTGAAAATAATCAAAATGTGCAAAAAGTAAAAGAGTATGCAAAGACTGAAAATGCAGAAGTTATTCCTTTATGTGTAAAACTAGAAGAAGAATTAAGCACTTTAGACAAAGATGATAAAATTGAAATGCTACATGAATTAGGATTAGAAGAATCAGGATTAGATAAAGTTATAAAATCAAGTTACAAATTATTAGGACTAATGTCTTTCTTAACAGCAGGAGAACCAGAAGTTAGAGCATGGACAATAAAAATCGGGACAAAAGCACCAAAAGCTGCAGGAAAAATACATTCAGACATAGAAAGAGGATTTATCAGAGCAGAAGTTGTTTCTTATGATGATTTGATTAGAGAAGGTTCTATGAATGCTGTAAAAGAAAAAGGATTGATGAGATTAGAAGGAAAAGATTATATTATGCAAGATGGCGATATAGTACTTTTTAGATTTAATGTATAAACAAAAGAGGTTTTAATGAAAAAAATTATTAAACTATTTATGGTTCTAGCTATTTACGCAATATCATTAATAATTGCACTTATCGGATTTGGAGTTATAAATATAGAATTTATTACAGGAAATAATCCAGATAAATATATAAATAATGGTTTATCATTAGATGACGAAAACTTGAGCCTTTCAAATGAAAAACAAAATAGATTTTATTATAATCAATTAAGTGATACAGCTAAAAAAATATATGACAAGATTATTAAAAATGAAGAAAAACTTAAAACAGGAACAGCGGAGATTCAATTCACCAATCATGAGTTTGATGATATTTTAAAAAAATCAACTGGTATGCAAACTTTAAGTGAAGAATATCAAAATGCTGTAGATGCAGTCAGATATGATAATATGGATTTATTTTATATCGATTTTACTAAAACAATATTAAGAACAATCACATATACTAAAGCTAGTTCTACTAGTTTTGAAGTATATCTAACGAAAATAGAAGGAGAAGATAACTATTTTGTAGACAATATCACTTCAAAGCAACAAGTAGATGCTATGCTTACAGAAATAAAAGCAATAAAAGATGCTCTTTTGCCACAGGCAACAGGAAGTAATTATCAAAAAATTTATTTTATACATAATTGGTTAATAGATAATTTGCAATATGATGAAACTCAATCAGAACCAAATACAAGAAATATTTATGGTGCATTACTTGAACAAAAAGTAGTTTGCGAAGGATATGCAAAAACATTTAAATACCTTTTAGATGAATTAAATATACCATGTATTATAGTCTCAGGATATGCTCAAGATAGTGAAGGCAATACTGAAAGACATATGTGGAATTATGTACAAATAAATAACGTATGGTACACAGTAGATGTAACATGGGATGATCCAATTATTATGGGAAATGCCAAGGCAACAAATGCACAAAGATATAAGTATTTCTGTCAAGGGGATAACATAAATAATAATCATTTTATTGAAAATCAAACAACTATTGGATGTCAAGAATGGGAATATCCAACAATATATCACAAAGAAGAGGAATAGATATGAAAAAATATTTTATAACGACAATGGGATGTCAACTAAATGAAAACGACTCAGAAAAAATTGCCGGAATAGTTGAAAAAATAGGATTTGTCAAAACAGAAAATGTTGAAGAAGCGGATTTAGTTATATACAATACATGTTGTGTTAGAGAAAATGCTGAAGAAAGACTTTTTGGAAAACTAGGAGAATTAAAAAAGCAAAAAGAAGAAAAAGGCACAATCATTGCTATTGGTGGTTGCATGATGCAAGAACCACATGTATTAGAAAAAATTAAGAAAAGTTATAACTATACTGACATTGTTTTTGGAACACATACATTACATAAATTTGAGGAAGATTTATTAAAAACAATTGAAGAAAGAAAAAAAGTCAGAGATGTAATTGATATAGATGGAGAAGTTATAGAAGACTTACCAATAAGTAGAAATGATAAATATAAAGCATCTGTTACTATTATGTATGGATGTAATAATTTCTGTTCTTATTGCATAGTTCCATATGTTAGAGGAAGAGAAAGAAGCAGAAAACCAGAAAAGATTATTGAAGAAGTAAAAACTCTTGCAAAAGATGGATATAAGGAAATTACATTACTTGGACAAAATGTAAACTCATATGATGGTGGAGATAATTATAAATTTGCCAATTTATTAAATGATGTTTGTAAAATAGATGGAATTGAAAGAATTAGATTTATTTCACCACATCCAAAAGATTTTACAGATGATGTTATTGACGCGATAGCTAATAATGAGAAAGTTTCTAAGATAATACATCTTCCATTACAGTCAGGAAGCACAGAAGTATTAAAAGAAATGAATAGAAAATATACCAAAGAACAATATTTAAGCCTAGTTGATAAAATGAAAAAGAAAATACCTGGAGTACTTTTTTCAACAGATATTATAGTAGGATTCCCAGGAGAAACTGAAGAAAATTTTGAAGATACTTTAGATGTTGTACGAAAAGTAAATTTTGAACAAATTTTTATGTTTATTTTTTCAAGAAGAATTGGGACAGTTGCTGATAAAAAAGAAAATCAGATACCTGAAGAAATAAAACATGAAAGATTTGAAAGATTAAAAGAATTATATGATAGCAAAGTATCTGAAAACAATGAAAAGTATATTGGAACAACACAGAAAATATTAGTAGATGGATATAGTAAAAATGACAAAGATATGTTAACAGGAAGAACAGATTCAAATAAAGTAGTAAATTTCAGAGGACCGGCAGATTTAATTGGAAAAATGATAGATATAAAAATTACAGAAGAACATAAATGGTACTTAAGTGGCAAAACACTATAATAGCACTAAGAAATGTAGAAAGGAACGAAAAAATGGCTGAACAATTATCACCAATGATGCAGCATTACATGCAAAAAAAAGAGGAATATAAAGATTGCATTTTGTTTTATAGATTAGGAGACTTTTACGAAATGTTTTTTGATGATGCTTTAACAGCATCAAGAGAACTAGAAATAACGCTTACAGGTAAAGCTTGTGGACTAGAAGAAAAAGCTCCAATGTGTGGAGTGCCATTTCATTCAGCAGAAATATATATATCTAAATTAATATCTAAAGGATATAAAGTAGCAATATGTGAACAATTAGAAGATCCTAAAACAGCAAAAGGAATAGTAAAAAGAGATGTAATACGTGTTGTTACACCAGGAACAGTAATAGAAACAAATTTGCTAGATGAAAAGAAAAATAATTTTATAATGTCAATTGTAAAAAAAGGACTATTTTTTGGAGTAGCAGTTTGTGATGTAAGTACAGGAGATTTTTTTGCAACACAAATAACAGAAAATAATAATTTTGAAAAATTATTAGATGAAATTGCTAGATTTGCACCAGCAGAAATAATTGCAAATAAAATGATGACAGATTCAGAAAAAGAAATTTCAATAATTAAAGATAGAATTAATATTTGCATTTCAAATATTGAAGAAGAAGCTTTTTCAGAAGAAACAGAATTACTTGAAAGAATATATACAATTGATAATGAAACAGATAAAGAATTAAAAGATAACTTATTTGCTGTTGCAGCAATAAACGGACTTACAGAATATTTAAATCAAACTCAAAAAATAAAATTAGACCATATAAATACAATAAAATTATATAAAACAACAAGATATATGTCACTTGATATTTCAGCAAGAAGAAACTTAGAACTTACTGAAAGAATGAGAGACAAATCAAAAAGAGGAACATTGATTTGGGTATTAGATAAAACATCAACATCAATGGGAGGAAGAACTCTTAGAAGATGGATAAATGATCCATTAGTAGATGTTAAGGAAATAAATGAAAGATTAGATTCAGTTGAAGAATTAAAAGAAAATATAATATTAAGAGGAGATATAGTTGAAACATTAAATAAAGTTTATGACATAGAAAGACTTGCAGGAAGGATTTCATATGGAAATGCTAATGCAAGAGACTTAGTTTCATTAAAAAACTCTTTATCAAAATTACCTGAACTTAAAGAAGAACTAAAACAAACAAAATCTCCAATGTTAAAAAAATTATATGAAGAACTTGATGAATTAAAAGACATAGAAGAACTTATAGAAAAATCAATAGTAGATGAACCACCAATTACATTAAAAGAAGGTGGAATAATAAAAAAAGGATATGATCCAGAAATTGATGAATGCAAAAAGGCAGCAACAGAAGGGAAAAATTGGTTGGTGAATATTGAAGCAAAAGAAAGAGAAGCAACAGGAATAAAAACATTAAGAGTTGGCTATACAAAAGTTTTTGGATATTATATAGAAATAACAAGATCATTCTTAAACCAAGTACCAAGTAGATATATAAGAAAACAAACTTTAACTGGTGCTGAAAGATTTATAACAGAAGAATTAAAAGAAATAGAAGACAAAGTATTAGGTGCAGAAGAAAGAATAATAACTTTAGAATATGAAGAATTTGTAAAAATTAGAACACAAATTTCATCCCAAATAGAAAGATTACAAAAAGCATCAAATATAGTTGCGATAGTCGACGTATTAAATAATTTTGCTAATGTAGCAGAAGCAAATGAATACTGCAAACCAAAAGTAGATGATGAAGATGAAATACTTATAAAAAATGGAAGACATCCAGTTATCGAAAAAATGATGAACAATGAAATGTTTGTAGAAAATGATACATATTTAAACAGAAGAGAAGATAGATTATCAATTATTACTGGACCAAACATGGCTGGTAAATCAACATATATGAGACAAGTTGCATTAATTACATTAATGGCTCAAATCGGATGCTTTGTACCAGCAGAATCTGCAAAAATTGGAGTTGTAGATAAAATATTTACAAGAGTTGGAGCTTCTGACGACCTAAGTATGGGACAAAGTACATTTATGGTTGAAATGACAGAAGTAGCAAACATATTAAAAAATGCTACTAAAAATAGTTTAGTAATACTGGATGAAATTGGAAGAGGAACATCAACATATGATGGTTTAGCTATTGCATGGGCTGTTGCAGAATATGTTGCAGATTCTAATAATATAGGATGTAAAACATTATTTGCAACACATTATCATGAATTAACAACACTAGAAGAAAAATTAGAAGGAGTAAAAAATTATCAAGTAGCAGTAAAAGAAAAAGGTGAAGATGTAATTTTCTTAAGAAAAATTATACCAGGAGGAACTGATGAAAGTTATGGTATACATGTAGCTAAACTTGCAGGTGCTCCAAATAAAATGATAACAAGAGCAAATGAGATATTGAAAACTTTAGAAAAGAAAGTTAAAATAAAAGAGAAGCAAGAAGAGAAAGAAATGAAAAAACAAGTTTCTGGACAGTTAGATATGTACAATTATAAGTTAGCAGATCTTGCTACAGAACTAGATAAGATTAATATTAATGAGTTAACACCAATAGATGCATTAAATACAATAGTTAAATTAAAAGAAAAATTAAATTAGGAGATTGCTAAAATGAGTAAAACAAAAGAAAAGAAAAAAATATTGCCTAAGATTATTATTACAATTATAATTTTAGTAATTGTTGCAATTGTTGCTACATATATTCTACATACTCAAAAACTTTTACCTAATAAAATAGAAAATTTTTTGAAGCCAATGCTTGAAAAAGTTGATAGCATTTTTGGAATAGAAAATAATAATGAAACTAGTAAAAATAGTGAAAATACAACTGAGGAAGAAAAACAAGAACCGTATACAATTATAAAAGTTCTTGACGAAGATAAATATAAAGATGCTCAAATAGAAGAAATATTAAATCCTGAAACAATGATATTTACTACATATACAGAGAGAACAACTGATGAAGTTTCATTAATTAAAATCAATGAAAAATACGGATTAATTAGTAACAAAACAGGTGAAATAATATTAGAGCCTAAATATGTAAATATGTATTCAGATATAGCAGAAGAAGATTATGAATATATAGTTGGAATGACAGACACAAAAACTGAAAAAATAAATTTAAGCACATTTGAAATTGAAGACTATGAAATGTCACCACATGGTGGAGGATCATTAAATTATTATGAACCAAATAAAAAAGAAGTGTATACAGAAGAATATGAATATTCTCCTTATGAATCAAATAGTACAATTGTAAAAAGATTTAATAAAATAGGTGCAACATTAGATTTATGCTATGAAAAAGAAGAAGATGAAATGAAAGCTAGTTCTAAAGTAGGGTACTTTAATGTAAAAACAGGAAAAATTGAAATAGAACCAGAATACGAAAATGGTACACAATTTATAAATAATGTTGCAGCAGTAAAGAAAGATGGTAAAGCCTATTTCATAAATGAAAATAATGAAAAAGTTTATGATTTGGAATTTGAAGACGCACAAAATATTCATAATGGAAATGCTTGGGTTAAAATAGATGGAAACTGGACATTAATTAAAATTAATGATAAAACAGAAGAGACAGAACAAACTAAAGAAAATGTATCAGTTGATTGGAAGAAAATATATTCAGATTACTTATTAGCTGGAAATTTAAAAGATTTTGTTTCAGCACGTGGAACTTATCCTACAATTACATTCGTAGATTTAGATAATGACAAAATACCAGAGTTAATGTTTTATGATGGAATGGAAGGCGGTCCTAGAGACAATACAAGCTATGATGTTTATAAAATTAATAGCAGTAATGAAGTAGAAAGAGTAGGGCAAGTTTGGAATGGACCATTTAAAAGAATTGGATATAACAAGAAAAACAACACATATGCTTTTGAAACAGATCCTCTAGGGATATCTTACAATGAAGAAATGGTAACAATATATACAGAAAATGGATTAGAGGAAAAAATAACTGATATAGATAAAAAAGCTTATAGCTTAGAAGATGATGGATATGAATTAAAAGACATAAAGTTAAATGAAACAACTTTTTCTGATACTTTTACAGACGAAGCAAGAAAACAGCATATAGAAGATGCATTTAACGAATATAAGACAATAGAAGAATTAATAAAATGATAGGAGGAATGAAAATGAAATGCCCAAAATGTAAAAAAGAAATTAAAGATGATTCAGTATTCTGCATAAACTGTGGTACAAAAATTAAAGAAGTATCAAAAGAAGTGAAAGAAAAAAATGAATCAAATGAAGAAAAGAAAACTGAACCAAAAAAAGAAGAAAACACTACTTTAAAAGAAGACAAGAAGACTGAAGTAAAAGTAGAAAAAATAGAAGAAACTCCTAAAAAGAAAAAAGCTGATGAAGATAAAAAGAAATTAAATGAAATTAGAAAACAAGAAAAAATCAAACTTGAAGAGCAAATTAAAGAAGCGGAAAAACAAGAAGCAATTAGACAAGCTAAACAAGAAGGAATAGAGCTAGAAATAATAGATAAAAAGCCAGAAGAAGAACCAGAAAAAAAAGAAACACCAAAAAAGAATGTAAAAGTAAAAGAAGAAAAACCTAAGAAAGAAAAAAAGAAAAAAATAAAAATTAAGAAAAACATATTTCAAAGAATGTTTAATAAACTTTTATTTATGATAATTGTCGCTGCAATCATAATTGGTGGAATCTATTATTGCTATAGACAAGAACTATTACCAGAATTTGTACAAGAACAAGTACAAGATTTTGATTTTAAATTACAAAATGTAATTAATACATATAAAGACTTAAAAAATGATGACAATTCAAATCCTGCTGAAGTAGAAGAAAAAGAAGAATGGAAAGTAGAGCCAAGCATAGAAGCTGACAATATTGAAGAATTAGATGAAGATGTATCTGTAATTGTAAAAGATAATAAATATGGAATAATAGATAATGAAACAGGAGAAATATTACTAGAAGAAAAATATTCTAATATTTTTTATGGAGAATATACAAACAAAGAAGATGCTACTGAAAAAGGAATCATAGTTAAAGATTCAGACAAATATTATACAGTAGATTCAGAATATAAAATTGATGATGAAGTAAAAATATCAGAAGATGAAAATGAAGTTTCATATTATTATGACCATCATAGTGATAAAATATATGAAACAGATTCAGATTTAAATGCAGCTGAGTTCAAAAAAGTAACTAAAAAAGAATTAAAAGTATGTACAGATATAGATATAGTAACAACTGAAGGAGAAGAGGCAAGAAGTACAGATCTTCCAGAAAAATTTACAATTGATCCAGACAATTCAACAGAAACAACAAAAGGATATTTTAATACTTCAACTGGAAAGCTTGTTATAAATTGCGACTATGATAAAGCTTATGAGTTTAATGAAAAATATGCAGCTGTCAAAATAGATAATAAAGCAGGATATATAGATGAATCAGGAGAAAAAGTTATAGAACTAAAATATGAAGAAACCAGAAATTTACATAATGGTTTAGCATTTGTAAAAAAAGACGGAAAATGGGGCATTTTAAAAATTAAATAAAAACCTAAAAAACGAAATGTTAATTACATTTCGTTTTTTAGACATATTAGAATATATTATGTAAAAAACAGTTAAAAATCCAACAATTTAAAGCACTTGAGAAGTATATATATCGTAAAAAGTTGAAAAAAATGCCGAATTATGTTAATATATATGTATATTATAGAATTCATAAATACTTAAGACAAATCTAACATCAAGGAGGTAAAAGATATGGAAATATTTATACTTAAAGTTGTTGGAATGATATGTGTAAGTCTTATATCACTTGCAATTGTAATAACAAGAAAAGATGATTTAAGTTTATGGGCAGTTTGTATTGCTATTATATTTGAACTATTATCAATTATAATAATCTTTTTAGGAGAAAACTTAATGAATTTCATAATGCTGAATTTAATTTAATTATACATAGAAAAAAGCAGGTAAATTAATTAGACTTAAAATTCACACGGCCAAAAACTGTGTTTTAGAAGTTTTAAGATAATTAATTTACTTGCTTTTATTTATATTTCAATCTTAGGTTGATATTTTTCAAGCCACATGTTAACTTGGCAAAGATATGCCATAAGTTGAGGTCCAGTCATAAGTTGACCAAACCATGGCCTCGTAAAAGCTTTACCTTCTGTTTCTAAAATATCTTTAATATAATTTTGATTCAAAATATTTTTAATTGGTGCATTATTATCATCAATAATATTTTTTAACATTTCTTTAACTACTTTTAAATAAGTAGGATTGTGTGTTTTTGGATATGGACTTTTCTTACGTTTTACGATTTTTTCTGGTAGAACATTACGAACAGCATATCTAAGAAGACCTTTTTCTCTGCCATCTAATGCTTTCATTTCCCATGGTACATTCCACATATATTGTACGAGTCTATAATCACAGAAAGGAACTCTGACTTCTAATCCAGATGACATAGACATTCTATCAGTTCTATCTAAAAGAGTTTGCATCCACCAATTTAAAGTTAAATAAGATATTTTTCGTTTTTCAATTGTTTCTTTTGAGTCAGAATCTAGATATTCAATTTCATTTAAAGCTTGATTATATCTGCAATCTATATATTCTTTCAAATTAATTTGAGAAGAAATAGATGGATTTAATAAATTTTGTCTTTCTGAAATAGCTATAGACCAAGGAAAAGTATTACTACTTAAAGCATCTTTACGGAAAAACCAAGGATAACCAGCAAAAATTTCATCAGAACATTCTCCAGAAAGAACTACACTAACATCTTTTTTAATTTCTTTGCAGAATAAATAAAAAGAAGAGTCAACATCAGCCATTCCAGGCATATCACGTGCCACCATTGCATTATATAATGATTTTGCAAGCTCAGGAGTATCTAAAACAATTTTAGAGTGATTACATTTAAATTGTTCAATCATTAAATTAATAAATTCAGTATCAGAATTTGGCTGAAAATCTGATTTTTTAAAATTAATATCATTATCGACATAGTCAACTGAAAAAGTTTTAAATTTATCAGGGCAATCTTTAAAATATTTTGCAGCATATGCTGTAATAATACTTGAATCTAGACCGCCTGAAAGCATCATACCTAATGGAACATCAGAAACTAATTGCTTAGAAATACTATCATCAAGATAATATTGTATTTTTTTGCAAGTCTCTTCAAAGTTATCAAGATGTGGAGCAGTAATCAATTTAAAATATCGTTCCATCTTTAAACCATTAGCATCATAAACACCGTAATATCCAGGTTTTAATTCAAAAATATCTTTGAAAGGCGTAAAGCCAGGAGTATGAGATGGGCCAATACCAAATAATTCATATATACTAAGTTCATCTAAAATAGGTGAGACATCAGGGTGAGATAAAATAGATTTAATTTCAGATGCAAATATAAAGTTGTTATTTTTATAGGTGTAATAAAATGGTTTAATTCCAAAATGATCTCTTGCAATGAATAATTCATTTTTACTACAATCCCAAATGGCAAAAGAAAATATTCCATTTAAATGTGATACAACATTATATCCAAAATGAATATAAGCTTTTAACAAAATTTCTGTATCACAATGTCCCTTAAAATTAAAATCGTTTTCTAATAAAATTTCTTTTAATTCATTAGTATTATAAATTTGACCATTATAAACTATAATATAAGTATTACCTCGAAAGGTAAATTTCATAGGTTGTGAACCATTTTCGGGATCAATTACTATTAATCTTCTATGGCCTAAATTTACATTATTATTAATATAAAATCCTTTCTCATCAGGACCACGAGGAGACAATATATCAGTCATATTAGAAATAATTTTTTCATTACTAATATTTTGCTTATAATTCACAATACCACAAATACCACACATAAAATAAATCCTTTCTAAAATAAACTCTTTAATAAATATATTATTATTGGTTATGAAATATTACTATAAAATGAAATAGTATAATTTGACAAAAAAAACTAAAAGTAATATAATATTTAAGTATTTTTGTAGGGCGTAGATATTACGCCCTAATAACACATTTAGATAGGGGTAGAAAAATGAATAACGATAAAATTAGAAATGTAGCTATAATTGCACACGTTGATCATGGAAAAACAACATTAGTTGATGCCATGCTTAAACAAAGTGGTATATTCAGAGAAAACGAACAAGTTGCTGAAAGAGTAATGGATTCAAACGATCTTGAAAAAGAAAGAGGAATTACTATACTTTCTAAAAATACAGCTGTTCATTATAAAGATATTAAAATAAACATCGTTGATACACCAGGTCATGCTGATTTCGGTGGTGAAGTTGAACGTGTTTTAAAAATGGTTGATGGTGTTGTTTTATTAGTTGATGCTTTTGAAGGTGCAATGCCTCAAACAAGAGAAGTTCTAAAAAAATCATTAGCTCTAAATCTAAAACCAATAGTCGTTATAAATAAAATAGATAGACCAGGTGCTAGACCTGAAAAAGTTGTTGATGAAGTATTAGAATTATTTATAGAACTTGAAGCAAATGATGAGCAACTTGATTTCCCAGTTGTATATGCTTCTGGAAAACAAGGAACTGCTAGTTTAGATGTTACAAAACAAGATGAAAACTTAGAATGTTTATTTGAAACAATTATAAATTCAATAAATCCACCAGCTTGCGATCAAGATGGCCCAATGCAAATGTTAGTATCTAACATAGATTATGATGAATATGTTGGAAGAATTGCAGTGGGTAGAGTTGAAAGAGGAATTGTTAAACTTGGAATGCCAGTAACAATATGCAAAAAAGATGATAAAACAGAATCTGCAAGAGTTACAAAATTATATACATATGATGGATTAAAGAGAATTGAGGTTGAAGAGGCAACAGCAGGAGACATTATTTGTATGTCAGGTATTGCAGACATAAATATTGGAGATACAATATGTGATTATGAACATCCTGAAAAAATACCATTTGTTGATATTGATGAACCAACAGTATCAATGACATTTAGCGTTAATAATGGACCTTTGGCAGGAAGAGAAGGACAATATATTACATCAAGACAT
Source organism: uncultured Clostridia bacterium (assembly GCA_947588885.1). Classification (GTDB taxonomy): domain Bacteria; phylum Bacillota; class Clostridia; order TANB77; family CAG-508; genus UMGS1994. The sequence continues at coordinate 7,740 of CANQAH010000097.1, read as the reverse complement.
ATTAGAGATAGATTATTCAAAGAATTAGATAGAAATGTTTCATTAAGAGTAAAAGAAACTGACTCACCAGACTCATTTGAAGTTTCAGGTAGAGGTGAATTACATTTATCTGTTTTAATTGAAACAATGAGAAGAGAAGGTTTTGAATTATTAGTTTCAAGACCAAAAGTTATAATAAAAGAAATTAATGGAGAAAAATGTGAACCAATAGAAAGACTTGTTGTAAATGTTCCAGATGATTGCATAGGAAATGTTATTGAAAAACTTGGAAAAAGAAAAGCAGAAATGATAAATATGGAACCAGCAGAAGCAGGACATACAAAAGTTGAATTTAAAATACCCGCAAGAGGTCTTATTGGATATAGAACAGAGTTTTTAACAGATACAAAAGGAAATGGAACTATGAACTCAATATTTGATTCATATGAACCATACAAAGGTGAAGTTATCTCAAGAACTAGAGGAACAATAGTTGCATTTGAAGCAGGTAAATCAATTACTTATGGACTTTATAATGCACAAGATAAAGGTGATTTATTCATAGGACCAGGTGTTGAAGTATATGAAGGAATGATAGTAGGTATTAATTCAAGATCAGAAGATTTAGCAATAAATGTATGCAAAGAAAAACATTTAACAAATACTAGAGCATCAGGATCTGATGATGCATTAAGATTAGTTCCACCAATTCAGATGAGTCTAGAAAAAGCAATTGAATTTATTGAAGATGATGAACTTGTTGAAGTAACACCTTTAAATATAAGATTGAGAAAGAAAATATTAGATTCAAAAGAAAGAGAAAGAGCTGCTAGAAATAGTAACAAATAATAGAGGAAAGGCTTAGTTTATCTAAGCCTTTTATGATATAAAAAGATTTTTTACAGGAGATAAAATGAAAAAAATATTTAAGAATTTGTTTTTTGATACACTTTTATTTTTAGCAATATATTTAATATCATATTTTATATTAAAACACTTTAATTTAATATTTATGCAATGGATTAGAGATTTAGCTTGTTTGGCAATTTCTATTGGATTTATTTTAGGATTAATACAAATAAATATTAAACTTAGCAAAAAGAATATAGTTCTTTGTATTATAGTCTGGATTATATTTACGTTTATAATTATTGCAATGGCGGGAGTAGGACTATTTTATTTGATATTTTTTTATGATTCTGAGTGCATTTCAAATTTTGAAGGAAGAAAAATGGTACAAGAAACAAGAAATGTATTGAAAATTAATTATATCAACTATTACGACTATATGAATCCTTTTGTTAGAAGTAGACAAAAGAGAGTAAAAGTACAGTATGATGATGCAATAGCCGAAGATGAATATGCAGGAACAACTTATTATAATGAAAAAGGTGAAGAAGTTGAAGATATTAATGGTACAGAATACGTTGATCTAACAGCATTGAAATCATTCACAATAGGGGAAAAAAATAATACATATGAAAACGTTAAGGAAGTTTTAGAACACATTAAAGAAAATTATTGTGGAAACTATTGTAATATAGAATATAATGAATTTACATTGTACATATGTTTTTCTAATAATCCTCAAAAAATAGTAAATAATGAAAGCAAAGATAGAATAAACAAGATTATTGATACATTTTTGAAAAATCAAAAAGAAAATAGCATTTATCGTATATATATTGATAATGGAGAAATACGAATAGTAAATGTAGAAACTGATAGTATTTATAACAGTGACCAAAATAGAACAATATACATTGATGCGAATGATGAAGAAGGCATACTTGACTATCGTAAGGAGAAGATTGATAATTTCATTAATGCAGAAGATACACAAGGAAGAGAAATACTTATTAGTTACGATGAGAGTTTATATGAAACTTCATATATCGAAATTATATATAAGCCATTTATAAGTAAAGAAAAACAATCTGAAGATAGCGAAGCTATTGGAAATGTTGGATATTATGAATATTATGTAGATGGAGAATTAAAAGGTATTTATTATGTTCCTGAGTGGAAAATTAATTTTTCTGAAAATAATGGAAAAATGCAGTTATGTTTTAGTTCAGAAAATGATACTATAACTATATGTGAGTTTATGAAATAAAAAAATAGGAGATAAAAATGTTTAATGATAAAGTTTTGGAAGAAGTAAAGAAAAAGGCATTAGAAGACCACATTCCAATAATAATGGATGATACATTAGAAAAAATAAAAGAAATATTAAATGAAGAAAAACCAAAAAGAATATTGGAAATAGGAACAGCTGTTGGATATTCTGCAAGTCAATTTGCAAAATTTACAGATGACGATTGTATTATAGATACAATTGAAATTGATGAAGAAAGAGCAAAAGAAGCACAAAATAATATAAAAGAAATAGGAATAGAAGACAGAATAAATATTATAGTTGGAAATGCTGTTGATATTTTACCTAATTTAGATAATGCTTATGATATTGTATTCATAGATGCAGCAAAAGGAAAATATCCAATATTTTTAGAATATGGAATAAAATTAACAAGAAAAGGTGGATTAATATTGGCAGACAATATTCTTTATAAAGGATATGTAATGAGTGATTATAATAAACATAAACAAAGAACTGCGGTTAGACACTTAAGAGAATTTATTAAAGAAGTAACTGAAAATGAAAAATTAGAAACTGAAATATTAGAAATAGGAGATGGACTTTCAATTACAAGAGTAAAATAAGAAAAATTAGTTGAAAACTTTATATATAGGAAAGTGCTCCGCATTTCCTATTATGTATGGAAAAAACGGCTGGGAAAAAATTCCCAACCGTTTTCCTTTTAGGCTAAATCTAGCCAGAGAACCTCCAATCAATTAAAACAGATAAACGTTACTGATCGGAATACCAACTTCAGTCTCATGACGTGTGCGCACGATAACCAAGAACGGTTTTTCGTAATCAACACGGTCAAGACCAGTGCGAACGGTATGGAATCGACCATTCTGAATGTAGATGTTCCTGATACTGCACAAGTCAGGATCCTCTGTCGGATCATCGATTTTGCCAACCTGGAAGCTTTTAACGTTTCCGCCATGCCGTCTCCAGATCCTGATCAGCATACTTTTATCAACTTCTGTTATTTCGGTATCGAACTCTTTTTCAAGAGATTCAATAAACCGTTGTTCATGATGCTGCAGATTCAAGAGATTCCCTCCTTTCTATAAGTAGAATATAAATAGTATAACACAAAAAAGGCTAAAAAACAAGGGAAAACGGAAATTTACATAATATAAAATTGAAGTGCAAATTTGGCGAAGCCTTTATTTTATAGGAAATTCGTAGAACTTTCCTATAAGATAAAAAGAAAGTTAAAGGCAACACCTAAAACTTTCTTAATAACAAAATATTTTAATCAGCATTAGAAGTTAATACAGGAATTACTTGTTTTTTTCTAGAAACAATACCTTTCAAGAATGCAGTATTATTTTCTAATTTAACAGAATAAGATTTTTCTACTAAATCTGCATTTTTTCCAAGAACAATAGCTTGTGAATTACTATTAATAATATCAGTAATAAGTAAAAGATCTAAATCTAAATTTAAAGAGTCAACATCTTTTTGCATAGCATCTTCAAGTTTAGATTTTCTCATCATAACATCATCAATATCAGCTGTATTTACTTGAGAAATTTTAGCTTTAACTTTATCTGCAATTGTTACAACTTTAGCATCTAAATTAACTAATTCTTCTTCAGAGAATGAAGATAAATCTGTTCCTGCTTTAAGCATTGCAAGTCCGTATGAATTAATATCTGTATTTGAAATTTTAGCTAATTTTTCAGCAACTTTTTTATCTGTATCAGTACAAGTTGGTGATTTAAATAATAATGTATCAGAAATAATTGCACTTAACATTAATCCTGCAACATCTGAAGGAATAGTAACATTATTTTGTTCAAATAATTTATAAAGTATTGTGCATGTGCATCCGAACAGGTTCAGCATAGTAATATAAAGGCTCTGATGTTTCAAAACCATTTATTCTGTGATGGTCAACAACCATATAAACATGAGCATCTTTTATATTATCTGCAGATTGAGCAGGTTCATTGTGATCAACAAGAATAACAGTATCCTCATTAGAAACTGAAGTTAATAACTCAGGAGCTCCGATTTTAAAATGATTTAATGCATATTCAGTTTCTTTTGAAATATTACCAAGTCTACGAGGTTCTGCAAGTTTACCTAATTTTGTTTGTAAGCAAGCTAGAGCAATACTAGATGCTATTGAATCTGTATCAGGACTTTTATGCCCAAAAACTAATATTTTTTCCATATAAATTACTCCAATCTTTTTAAAAATCTAGGACTATATTATAATATTTTAGAAATTAAATCAACTATTTTTATTAATATAAGCAAAATAGAGCAATTCGGACTAGCTTTTAAGTATTTTTTATGATATATTAATTGTGTTAAAAAATAGAAAGGAAAAAAGCATATGTCCAAAATTGAATTATTAGCACCTGCAGGTTCATTTGAAAAAGCTAAAGTAGCTTTTTTATATGGCGCAGATGCGGTTTACATGGGAACAAAAAGTTTGTCTTTACGTACAAGAGTACAAGTAGATGATGACGATTTAGAAAAAACAATTGAATATGCTCATAAACTTGGCAAAAGAGTACATGTTGCTATTAACATTTTTGCTTGGGATGAAAAATATGATGAAATCATTAAAGTTGCAAAAAGATTAGATAAACTCAAACCGGACGGAATAATCGCATCTGATGGAGGAGTAATCGATATATTAAAAGAATATGCTCCTAATGTTGACATTCACATAAGTACACAGGCAAATGTATTAAGTTATCATACAGCAAATTTCTGGTACAAAAATGGTGCTAAAAGAGTTATTTTAGGCAGAGAAATGAATAAAGAACAAATAAAAGAGTTAATAAAACATAAACCTAAACGTTTAGAAGTTGAAATGTTTGCACATGGGGCTTTATGTTGGGGATATTCAGGAAGATGCTTCTTAAGTGATTTCCTTGACGGAAGAAGTGCAAATTTAGGAGATTGTGCTCAAAGTTGCAGATGGGCATATAATGTTTACCTTGAAGAAAAAAATAATCCAGGAAATTTAATGCCAATCGAAGATGATGAAAATGGAACATATATATTATCATCAAAAGATTTATGTTTAATAAAAGAAATACCTGAAATAATAGAAATTGGCTTAGATAGCTTAAAAATAGAAGGAAGACTAAAAACAGAATATTATTTAGCGTCAGTAGTTAACAGTTATAGAAACGCAATAGACGATTACTACAAAGATCCAAAAAATTATGATTATAAAAAATATCTAGTTGAACTTGAAAAAACCAAAACTAGAGGATTAACAACATTTTACTTTAATGATAGAAATAATAAAGATTTCCAAGAATATGAAGGAAAGCAATATAATGCAAATTATGAATTTGGTGGCAAAGTAGTTTCAAAAGAAGATGAAAAAACAATTATTGAAATTAAAAATAAACTTACTGTTGGTGACGAAATGGAAATAATAATTCCAGGAAAGATTGAAACTGAAAAATTTGTAATTGACAAACTTTGGGATATAGATACAAATGAAGAAATTCAAACAGTAAATCCAGGAAAAGCAGAGCAAAAAGTTAAAATGATGTTACCAATAGAATGCGAAGAAAATTGGATTTTAAGAAGAAAAAAGTAGATAAGTTTACAACAAAATTTTAAAAATATATAATATAAATATTAATTTGGAAAGGGAAGATAAAAATGAGTGAAAATATTGAGCAAAACGAAGAATTAGATATTAATCATCTAATTGCAATTAGAAGAGATAAATTAAAGGAATTACAAGATGAAGGAAAAAATCCTTTTGAAATAACAAAATATGATAGAACAAATACAGCTGGAGAAATAAAGGCAAATTATGAAAACTTTGAACAGAAAGATGTAAAAGTAGCAGGAAGAATTATTGCTAAAAGAATTATGGGAAAAGCATCATTCTGCACTATTCAAGACTGTGATGAAAAAATTCAAAGTTATGTTAGCATAAATGATTTAGGAGAAGAATCATATAAAGCATTCAAAACATGGGATATAGGCGACATTATAGGAATTTCTGGATTTGTTTTTAAAACTAGAACAGAAGAAATTTCTGTTCATGCAAAAGAAGTTGTACTTTTATCAAAATCACTAAGACCATTACCAGAAAAATTCCATGGATTAAAAGATACTGATTTAAGATATAGACAAAGATACGTAGATTTAATAATGAATCCAGAAGTTAAGAATACATTTATTATGAGAAGCAACATTATTAAAGAAATTAGAAATATATTAGACGAAAAAGGTTATCTAGAAGTTGAAACACCTATCTTAAACACGATTTCAGGTGGAGCAACAGCTAAGCCATTTATTACTCATCATAATTCACTAAATTTGGATATGTATTTAAGAATTGCAACAGAATTAAATCTTAAGAGATTAATTGTTGGTGGATATGACAAAGTATATGAAATGGGAAGAATTTTTAGAAATGAAGGAATGGATATCAGACATAATCCAGAATTCACCTCAATAGAGCTTTATGCAGCATATGAAGACTATAATGACATGATGGATATAACTGAAGAAATTATTTCTAAATGTGCTATAAGAGTTTGTGGAACAACAAAAATTACTTATCAAGGTCAAGATATAGATCTTACACCAACTTGGAAAAGAATTACAATGATTGACTCTATAAAAGAAGCTTGCGGAGTTGACTTCAATGAAGTTCAAACAGATGAAGAAGCAGTGAAATTAGCAGAAGAAAGAAAATTAGAATTTGCTGATGAAACTAAAAAAACTCGTGGAGATGTTATATCAATGTTTTTTGATGAATATGTTGAAAAAACACTAATTCAACCTACATTTGTATATGATTATCCAGTTGAAATTTCACCACTTGCTAAGAGAAAAACATCAGATCCAAGATTAACAGAAAGATTTGAAGTATTTATTGGAGGAAGAGAATACGGAAATGCATTCTCAGAATTAAATGATCCGATTGATCAGTATGAAAGATTTAAAAAACAAGTTGAAGCTAGAAATGCTGGAGATGATGAAGCTGGCATGATGGACGAAGATTTTATAAATGCTCTTGAATATGGTATGCCACCTACAGGAGGTTTAGGAATTGGTATTGACAGATTAATTATGCTATTAACTGACAGTGCTTCAATTAGAGATGTGTTATTATTCCCAACAATGAAACCACTTTCAGATCATTAATATAATTACATTTTTATTATTGATGAAAATGTAGATGCAAAAGTAAATGCTCTACTTATTAATGTTGATTTATGGTTAACACAAGATTTAATAGCAGAATTGTTTGAAAAAGATAGAACTGTTATTACAAAACATATCAATAACATATTTAAAGAACAAGAATTAGAGGAAAAAAGCAATGTGCAAAAAATGCACATTGCAAACTCGGATAAACCTGTAAAAATTTATAATCTAAATGTTATAATAGCAGTGGGATATATGGTAAATTCAAAAAAGGCAACACAATTTAGAATTTGGGTAACAAAAGTTTTAAAAGCATATATAACAAAAGGCTTTGTTTTAAGTGACGAGAGATTAAAAAAGGAGTTCTCAATGAAAGAAAATTATTTAGATAAAATTAAATATGAAAAAATTGGTGAAACCAAAGATTCTAAAGAACGTCAATTAAACTGGAATATTGCATTTGGATTGCAAGCAGT
>CANQAH010000096.1 GCA_947588885.1 uncultured Clostridia bacterium | reverse complement strand
ATTATTAAAATATGTAAGCAAAGTAATAGTAACAGAAGATGGAGTAACAAAAGAAACAGAAACAGGATACAATGGAAATGAAAATCCAGAACCTATCGTAAAAGTTGAATTAGACAGAAAAAAACTAGACAAAACAGAAGTTAAATACATATACACAATAAAAGTAACAAACGAAGGGGAAATCGAAGGATATGCAAAAGAAATAACAGATAGAATACCAGAGGGATTAGAATTTTATGAAGAAGACAATAAACAATATGGCTGGAAAGTAAAAGAAAACGGATTAGTGACAACAGATTATTTAAAAGATAAATTATTACAACCAGGAGAAAGTGCAACAGTTCAAATAGTTTTAAGATGGATAAGATCAGATAAAAATTTAGGACAAAAAACGAATGTAGCAGAAATAACAGTAGATGATAACCCATACGATGCACCAGACATTGATTCAACACCAAACAATAATAAAGATGGTGAAGATGATCAAGATGATGCAACTGTAATGTTATCAGTTAGCACAGGTAAAGCAAGTTCATATATAATATTAGCAATAGGAATAACAACATTCACAGGATGTGGAATATTTATGATAATTAAAAAAGTAATACTATAACACAAACAAAGTAACAGGAGAAGATTATGAAAACTAAACTTCTAAAAAAATTAGTAGCAATTTTATGTATTTTAGTAATAATAATACCAACACCACTAAGTGTAATTGCCAAAATTGATAAAACAGAAGCGGGGACTACATTAGATTTTGGAATTACTTTACTTCATAAAAGTAAAACATTAGATGGAAAAAAAGAAGTTGAATTCGGATATTCAACTGAGACGAGCTCAAAACCGGTATATAGAATATACTCAGGAACAAATGACTATGACACAACTGTACTTTGTTTAGATAAAGATAAAAGATATCCAAAAGAAGATAAGGAAGAAACAAAAGCTGAATATACAAGTAAAGGAGAGGCAACAGAACAAATATTACAAGAAGTTCAAAAAAATTTAGATACAGAAAAAGCAAAAAAAGTATTATGGCTAATTAAAAATGCAATAATACCAGAAGATTCAGAAGCAGTGAAAGATTTAAAACTTGCAAAAATATTTGAAAGTGATTTAACAGGAAACGAAACAAGTAAATTAACATTAGACCAGTTAAAAAAGGAATTAACAGAAGACGACTTAGTTTTCGCAATGCAATTTGCTTTATACGAGATGACAAATAATTTAAAACTTGGAGCACCACAAGGGACAAAAGATGGAACAACTTGGGCATCACTAAATGGCACAACATTTGGATATAAAGGAAAATACATAACAAGACTTATAGAATTTTATGTACAACAGATGCAAACTTCAGACAGTCCAGACCTTATAGACAACCAATCAGGTGATGAAGATAGTATACAAATTGTCAATGCAAAAGAAGGAAATACAGAAGACGATAAAGCAGGTATCACACAAAAAGGAGGATACGCATTTATTGGACCATTCAAAATAACTGGTGCAGAAGGTAGCAATTATGCAGTTAAAATCTTATTATTAAAAGAGGATGGAACAGATGCAGATAGTAATTTCTTTATTTTAGATAACCCAGATGATAACGCAAATAAATTATCATGTACACCACAAGACTTAAATAATAAAAACTTTTACATACAAGTTAGAACAAATACACCTGCAAAAAAAGTTAAAATTGAAGTAACATCAGGAATATCAATTGAAACAGCAAAAGGATATGTTTGGACAAATAATGATGATGCTCAACCTTTATTATCACTTGAAAGAAAAGAAAACAAACCTAAAGAAAATGAAAAAACATTTGAATTTGAAGTAAAAAATGAAAAAGAATATGATGTAGCACTAAGAAAATATATAACAAGTGTAAAAAGAAAAGATGCTAATAGCAACTTGTGGAGGCAGGTATATAGATCAGATCAGGGTGAAACAAGAACTCCAACAGGTCCAGTAGCAGAAGAGAAACAAACAGATGGAGCATTTAATCAATATGAATATAAACACAGAAAAGATCCATTAGAAGTGCAAGTTGGTGATAAGGTAACATTTACGATAAAAATAATTAATGAGGAAAGCTCAAATGTCAAAGTTACAGAAGTCACAGACTATTTACCACCTAAAGGCTTAAAATATTTACCTGATGAAGATGATAACAAAAATAATAAATGGCAATATAATGAAGAGGAAAACAAAGTAACAACAAATTATTTTAGTACTTTTTCACCAACTAAAGAATTAGACACAAAAACAACAAGAATAGTACTTGAAGTAACAGATGAACTAATTGGAAAAGATATAACAAACATAGCAGAAATAACAAAATTTGAAGATACACATAGCGGAGCAGAGATAACAGAAGATCTTGACTCAGGACCTGGCAATGTAAAATTACCAGCAACAGATGAAGAGTGGATAACATATAAAGGAAACGAAGACAATCCAGACGATTTAAGTGATCCAGATTATTATTATAAAGGACAACAAGATGATGACGATTTTGAAAAAGTGATAGTAAAAATTGATGAATCAGAATACGATGTGCAAATAGAAAAAGAAGATGCAGATTATCCAGATAAAAAATTACAAGGAGCAGAATTTTCAGTAATATTACCAGATAAAACGACGCAAACAATTACAACACAGACAGGAGGAATAGCATCAACTGAAAAGATAAAAATCACAAACATAGATGATGAAGTAATATCATTTACAGAAACAAAAGCACCAGCTGGATATAGATTAATTGAAGGAACATTTATACTTGATGTAAAGAAAGAAGTACAAGATGGAAAATATGCTATAAAGGACGTATCATTAAGAGAAGAAAACACAGACATTGCAACTGTAAGTGTAGATACTACTAAAAAGAAAATAATACTTAAAATAAAAAACAAACAAGATGCATTTGACCTGAGATTAAGAAAGTTTATTACTCAAGTAGGAGAAACAGAAATTAATGACAGGAAACCAGAAGTAACATATAAAGATGGTCTACTAAATTATAAACACAGTAAAGATGCAGTAACAGTAAAAAAAGGACAGAGAGTAGTTTACACAATTCGAGTATATAATGAAGGTGTAGAAGATGGATATGCAGCAGAAATAAAAGATGATATACCAAATGGATTAACATTTTTACCAGATGATCAAACAAATCAAGACTTTGGTTGGAAAATGTATGACAGCAACGGACAGCAGACAACTGAAGTTGCTAATGCTAAAACAATAAAAACAGAATATTTATCAAAAGCAGAGTCTGACAAAAGAGATGATAAACCATTAAAAGCTTTTAATCCTCAAGGAACGATTGGAGATAATAATCCAGATTTTAGAGATGTGCAAGTTGCATTTCAAGTAACAAAAAGTGATGCAACAGAGGAAGATAAAACAATAATTAACACCGCAGAAATTTCAAAAGATCAAGACAAAGATGGAAATGATGTGACTGATGTAGACTCTACACCAGATAATAATATTGAAACTGAAGACGATTTAGACAAAGAATATATACAATTAGAAATTGAACAATCTAATTATAAAATACAAATAGAAAAAGTTGATAAAAACAATCCAGAACAAAAGCTTGCAAATGCTGAATTTTCAGTAACACTACCAGATAACAAAACAGAAACAATTGTAACAGATGAAAATGGTATTGCAACAACATCTGCGATAAATGTAACAAATGCAAATGATGAAACAATAGTAATTAAAGAAACGAAAGCACCAAATGGATATAAAATTGTTGAAGAAATATTTACAATTAAAGTAACAAAAGGCATAGAAAATGGTCAATACGTATTAAAAACATTACAATTAGCAGAAGAGTCAGAAAACGCAGATTTAAGTGTAGATATAGAAGGTAATAGCATAAAACTTACAATAAAAGATAAAACAGATGCATTTGACTTAAGATTACGAAAATTTATTACAGAAGTTGATGGAAGTGCAAGAACTGATAGAACACCAGAAGTAACATTTGAAGAATCCAGATTAAAATATAATCATAGCAAAGTACCAGTGACAGTAGAAAAAGGTCAGAAGGTTGTATATACAATTCGAGTATATAATGAAGGTATAGAAGATGGATATGCAGCAGAAATAAAAGATGATATACCACAAGGGTTAACATTCTTGCCAAATGATGTAACAAATGTAAAATACGGTTGGAAGATGTATGACAGCAATGGAGAAGAGACAACAAATGTGTCTGATGCAGTAACAATAAGAACAAATTATTTGTCAAAAGAACAATCAGAAGCAAGAAATGAAGATAATTTATTAAAAGCATTTGATAGTTCAAAGAGCATTAGCAATCAAAATCCAGACAATAGAGAAGTGAAAGTAGCATTTAGAGTAAACACAGATGATACAGTAACTTCTAAACAAACAATAGTAAATACGGCAGAAATTTCAAAAAATCAAAATAAAGATGGACAAGAAGTAGAAGATGTTGATTCAATACCAGATAATAATGCTGAAAAAGAAGACGATATAGATTCAGAATATATACAAGTAATAATTAAGGAATTTGACTTAGGATTACGAAAATTTATTACTCAAATAGGTGAAAAACAAATTAGTGGAAGAACTCCAGAACCAAAATTAGAAAATGGAAAATTGACATATAAACATACTAAAACTCCACTAACAGTAGTACAAGGACAAAGAATAGTATATACAATACGAGTATATAATGAAGGTAAACAAGATGGATATGCAGCGGAAATAACAGATGACTTACCAGAAGGATTAACATTCTTACCAAATGATGAAATAAATAAAGAAT
>CANQAH010000095.1 GCA_947588885.1 uncultured Clostridia bacterium | reverse complement strand
GAAACAGAAACAGGCTATGATGGAACAGAAAATCCAGAGCCAATTGTAAAAGTTGAATTAGACAGAAAAAAACTAGACAAAACAGAAGTAAAATACATATACACAATAAAGATAACAAACGAAGGTGAAATCGAAGGATATGCAAAGGAAATAACAGATAGAATACCAGAAGGATTAGAATTCTATGAAGAAGACAACAAACAATATGGCTGGAAAGTAAAAGAAAAAGGAATAGTAACAACAGATTATTTGAAAGACAAATTATTACAACCAGGAGAAAGTGCAACAGTTCAAATAGTTCTAAGATGGGTAAAATCAGATAAAAACTTAGGACAGAAAACGAATGTAGCAGAAATAACAGTAGATGATAATCCATACGATGCACCAGACATAGACTCAACACCAAACAATAATAAAGATGGTGAAGATGATCAAGATAACGCATCAGTACTATTATCTATTAGTACAGGTACTAACGGACCATATGTTATATTAGTAATTGGATTAATAACACTTATGGGATTAGGAGTATATGTAATAACTAAACATGTTATAATAGAATAATAAATATGGGCGAAGCCTTTATTAATAGGAAATGAGGAGCACTTTCCTACTTTATAAAAAACATATAGAGTTTTAAGGATATTATAAAAAATACCCTTAAAGCTCCATATGTTTTTTTATGTTTTGTCAGATGTTCAGACTTGTATCAAATTGACAAGTCTAAAATGAGAAAATGAATAAATCCTAGGGAAATAGGGATGTTGAGAAAATTAAAAAAACAATAAAAAATAATATAAATGTAAAAAAAAGCGCCAAGTAGCGGAAATATAGGAAACAGAAGAACATATATATAAGTGAAATTGACAATAGCCTTCTAATATCTAAAATAATATATATATAAGAAAAAATCACTATAAATAACAACGGAGATAAATATGATAATCAAAGCTAGAAAAAAGTTAATAGCAATTTTATGTATCTTAGTAGTTGTTTTTCCAATATCAATTGGTGTACTGGCCAAAATAACAAATTCCGCGAAGGATACTACACAAACGTTTGGCATAGAAATGCTACATGAAAGTGAAACACTAGATAAGAAAAATAAAAAGCAATTTGGATATGCAACAGATACTAGTACAAAACCAACATACAGGATATATGCTGGAGATGCAAGCAATAAAGATTATGACACAACAATACTTTGCTTAGACCAAAGCAAAAGGTATCCACAAGAAGCCGCAGAAAAATCAAATGCAGAATATACAAGTCTAGGAGAAGCAACAACAGAAACACTAAAAGAAGCCCAAAGTGGTTTAACAGATGAAGATACAGAAAAAATAAAATGGTTAATAAAGAATGCTGTTGCACCTGAAGATTCAGATGAAATGAAAGACTTAAAACTTGCCAAAATTTTAGATAAAGATTTAAGCGGAAATGAAACAAATAAGTTGACTTTGGATCAAGTAAAAAGTGTACTAACAGACGATGACCTAGTTTTTGCAATGCAGTTTGCAATATGGGAAGTAACAAATAAAATAAAAGTTGGAGCACCACAGGGGACGGAAGATGGAAAAACATGGGCAGCTCTAGCTGGACCCCATTTTGGATATAAAGGAAAATATATATTAAAAATAATAGAATTTTATACTCAACAGTTACAAAAAAGTTCAAGATCAGACATTATAGATGACCAATCAGAAAAAGAAAGTAATTTACAAATTATTAATGGAGATGGATCTTCTCTAGAAGATGGAAAAGCAGGTGTCAAACAAGAAAAAGGATATGTATATATAGGACCATTTAAAATAACTGGTTCAGAAGGAAATGATTATACTGTAAAAATTTCATTACTAGATGAAAATGATAAAGATGCAAATACAAATTTCTTCATTCGAGAAGAAGCAAATGATACAAGCAAAAAATTATCAAGTACAAAAAAAGATTTGGATGAAAAAAATTTTTATATACAAGTAAGAGGCAGTTCAAAAGCTAAAAAAGTTAAAATTGAACTACAAACTGGTTTATCAATTCAAACAGCAAAAGGATATGTTTGGACAAGAGAAAAAGAAGACCAACCTTTAATATCATTAGAAAGAGAAGAAAGAAAAGGAAAAAAAGTAGAAAAAGAATTTACATTTGATATTACACATGAAAAAGAGTATGATGTCGCATTAAGAAAATATATATCAAGTATAAAAAGACCATATAATGGTAACCAATGGAAGATAATATGGCAAGAAACTGAAAATGGACCAAGAAAACCAAATGACCTTAAATCAGAAAAAAAACTTTCAGGAACAGATGCATTTAACCAATATGAATACAAACACAAAAAAGAACCATTAGAAGTAAGAGTTGGAGATAGAATAACTTACACAATTCAAGTTACAAATGAAGAGCAAGCAAATATAGAAGTTACAAAAGTCAAAGATTATTTACCACCTAAAGGCTTAAAATTTGTACAAGATGATCAAGCTACTACTTCAATGAAATGGACTTATGATGATAAAACAGCGACAACAACATATTTTGAAAATTTTTCTCCAAATAATGAATTAGACTCAAGATGGGTAAAAATAGTTTGTGAAGTAACAGAAGATGGAGTAGGAAAAGTATTAACAAATATAGCAGAAATAGAAGAATTTAAGGACAAAAGTACTAAGGAAATAATAACACAAGATATTGATTCAGGACCAGGAAATATAGAATTACCAAAAACAGATGAAGAATGGGAAAACTATAAAGGAAATGAAGATAATAAAGACGATTTAAGCGATCCAGAATATTATTACAAAGGACAACAAGATGATGACGATTTTGATAAAGTAATAGTAAAAGCTGAAGAATCAAAATACACTATACAAATAAAAAAGGTGGATACAGACCACGAAAATAAAGGACTTAAAGATGCAGAATTTTCAGTTACATTACCAAGTAAGGAAACAACAACAATTAAAACAGAAATAGGAGGATTTGCAACAACTCCTGAGATACCAATAAAAGACACGGAAAAAGAATCAATTACAATAAAAGAAACAAAAGCACCAGAAGGATATAAATTAATTGATGAAACATTTATAATTGACGTAGAAAAAGAAATAAAAGATGGAAAATATGTTTTAAAATCGGTTGAATTAAGAGAAAAATCGGGATATGCAGATTTACAAGCTGATATTCAAGGAAATAAAATAATACTTACAGTAAAAAATAAGCAAGATTCTTTTGATTTAAGACTGCGAAAGTATATTACAAAAATTGATGATACTGAAGTAAAAGATAGAATACCAGTGGTAAAATTAAATGGCGATGTATTAGAATATGTACATGACAAAAATGCAAAGTTAGTAAAAAAAGGCCAAAAAGTTGAGTATACAATAAGAGTGTATAATGAGGGCGTAAATGATGGATATGCAGAAGAAATAAAGGATGATATACCAGATGGATTAAAATTTTTACCTCAAGAACAAACAAATCAAACTTATGGTTGGGAAATGTACAAAGAAGATGGAACAACAAAGACAGAAAATGTTGAAGAGGCTAAGATAATAAAAACAAAATATTTATCAAAAGAAAAATGTACTGAAAGAAAAGAAGATGCTTTAAAAGCATTTAATCCTCCAAATGGAGTTAGCGAAGGAAACCCAGCTCATAAAGAGGTAAAAGTAGTATTTGAAGTTACGAAAGAAGTAACATCAGAAGATGAAAACAGAGAAATAGTAAACACAGCAGAAATTACAGATGACAAAGACTCAGAAGGAAATGATGTAACAGATGTAGATTCAACTCCAGGCAATGGTGTTGCAAATGAAGATGATATAGACAATGAATATTTGAAATTAGAACTTGAAAATTCAAACTATAAAGTACAAGTTGAAAAGGTTGATGAAAAAGATTCTACTAAAAAATTAAAAGATGCTAAATTTACTGTAACATTACCAGGTGGGGAAACACAAGAAATTACAACAGGTGATGATGGTACTGCTACAACAAAAGATATAGAAGTAAAAAATAAGGACAATGATACAATAACAATAAAAGAAAAAGAAGCACCAGAAGGATACAGATTAGTTGATGAGACATTTAAAATTATAGTAACAAAAAACATAGAAAATGATCATTACGTTTTCGACTCAGCAACTTTGGAAGGACAGTCAAATGTTGCTGTATTAGAAGTAAATAAAGAAGAAAAAATTTTAAAGATTATAATAAAAAATAAACAAGATGCATTTGATTTAAGATTACGAAAATTTATTAGTAAAGTAGAAAATGAAACAACTGATGGAAGAGAGCCAGTGGTATCACGTGAAGGAAATGAATTTAAATATGAACATAGTAAAGTACCAAAGGTTGTAAAAAGTGACCAGAAAGTTGAATATACAATACGAGTATATAATGAAGGAAAAATAGCAGGTTATGCATCAGAAATAAAAGATGATATACCAGAAGGATTAACTTTCTTGCCACAAGATCCAATAAATGAACAATATGGCTGGCAAATGTATGACAGTGATGGAAATCCAACAGAGGATCCTACAATTGCCAAAACAATAAAAACAGATTACTTATCAAAAGCAAATTCAGACGAAAGAGATGAACAAGCATTAAAACCTTTCGACCAAAGTAAAGGTGTTGATGGCACAAACCCAGATCATAGAGATGTAAAAGTAGTTTTTCAAGTAACAGCAAAAGCATCATCAGACAAACAAGTAATAATAAATACAGCAGAAATTTCAGATGATCAAGATGGAAATGGAGACCAAGTAGATGATGTGGATTCAACACCAAATAATAATAATGAAGATGAAGACGATATAGATCAAGAATACATTCAACTAGAAACTGAAGAATCAGAATATAACTTAAAAATAGAAAAAGTTGATGAAGATGATGAAAACATAAAATTAAAAAATGCAGAATTCTCAGTAACATTACCATCAGAAGAAACAAAGACAGTTACTACAGGAGAAGATGGTATAGCTGAAATACCAACAATAAAAGTAACAAATGCAGAAACAGAAATAATAAAAATAAAAGAAACAAAGGCACCAGCTGGTTATAGACTAATTAAAGAAACATTTGAAATTGAACTAACAAAAGAAATAAAAGATGGACAATATGTGATAACAAGTGCAATTTTAACAAGTGGAACAGAAATTGCTAAATTAACTACAGACGGAAGTAGTTTAAAAATTACAATAAAAAATAAAAAGAGTGCATTTGATTTAAGATTAAGAAAATTTATTACAGAAGTTGAAGGAACTGCAAAAGATAGAGCACCAAAAGTAACTTATGAAAATGGCGTACTAAAATATGAACATAGCAAAGTACCAGTAACAGTAAAAAAAGGTCAAAAAGTAGTTTATACAATAAGAGTATATAACGAAGGAGTTGCAGATGGATATGCAGCAGAAATAAAAGACGACATACCAGAAGGCCTAACATTCTTACCAAGTGATGAAACAAACGTAAAATATGGCTGGAAGATGTATGATGGAAATGGACAGGAAACAGCAAACCCATCTGATGCAGTAACAATAAGAACAGACTATTTATCAAAAGAAAAATCAGAAGAAAGAAATGAAAATAATTTACTAAAAGCATTTAACAGCTCAGAAAATATAAGTGACAAAAATCCAGACAATAGAGAAGTAAAAGTAGCTTTTCAAGTAAGTGAAAATGCATCAACAGATGTTCAAATAGTAAATACAGCCGAAATTTCAAAAGATGAAGACATAAATGGAAATGACATAGAAGACGATGACTCTGAACCAGATAATAATGATCCAAATGAAGATGATATAGACAAAGAATATCTAAAAGTAGAGATTGAAGAATCAGAATTCAAGTTAAAAATTGAAAAAGTTGATGAAAGCGATCCAAATAAAAAGTTAGCAGATGCAGAATTTACAGTAACTTTATCAGA
>CANQAH010000094.1 GCA_947588885.1 uncultured Clostridia bacterium | reverse complement strand
CTAATTGTATATACTACATTTACTCCTGGTCTTACTTTTACTAGTGATTTATCCATTGGGTAATTTGCATCTTTTTCGCCATTTTTTAATGGTGTTGTATCTGGTGTTTGCATTCTTGAAGGATTTATTTCTTGACCATCTACTGCTGATAAGAATTTCTTTAATGCTAAGTCATATTTATTTAAAACTAATTTTTCGTAATCATCATCATCTTGTATATTACCGTTATCTGGATATTCATCTGGATTTATTTCTTCTGGTTGTGAATCTCTATCTTGTACATCTTTTCCATGACCATCTTTTTCTGATGTTACTGCGGCAATATTTTTAATTGTTCCTTCGCTTACATCTCCTAATACGACACAAGCTACTTGTACAGTTTTACTTGATGGTTCTGATTTTGATGAATCAAATGCTTCTATAACATTGTCTTGTCTTCCTTCAACATATTGAAGTTTTTTAGTTTTTATTTTTGCTTTTCCTTTTATTACTTCAACATTGTCTAAAGATGTTGTATCTACAAAATCATCTGTTGATAAATGTTCTGTTGCATTTTCAATTGTATTTAATTTTACTCTTGTAGGATTTTCTGTTGAATCAACTTCCCATCCATCTTGATAATTTATTCTGTGATTTACTAAAAATCCTAGTCCTTCTGGAATATAGTCTGTTATTTCATTTGCATATGCATCTATAGGTCCTTCATTATATACTCTTATTGCATAGATGACTATATCACCTTTTTGTACTGAAACTGGATCTTTTGAATGAGTATATTTTGCAGTTGTTTCTCCATTTACTAATGGTGATACATCTACTTGTGGTTCTCT
The DNA here is from genome assembly GCA_947588885.1 of uncultured Clostridia bacterium. Lineage (GTDB taxonomy): Bacteria > Bacillota > Clostridia > TANB77 > CAG-508 > UMGS1994. The sequence goes on along the minus strand of CANQAH010000094.1, from coordinate 9,419 downwards.
ATTTTTATTATCACCATTTACTTCTGCTATATATTTTCTCAAAGCTAAGTCTGCATCGCTTTCTTTGGCAACTATTAATTTTTCAAAGTCATCGTCATCTTGTATATTATTATTGTCTGGATAAGTTGACACATCTATTTCTTCAGGTTGTGAGTCTCTATCTTTTACATCATTTCCTTGTGCATCTTTTTCTGAAGTTATTGCAGCAATATTTTTGATTATCTGTTCTTCTTTTACATCATCTAATACGACACATGCTACTTGTACTGGTAAGCTTGATGGTTCTGTTTTTGACTTATCAAATGCTTTTAATAAGTTTTCTTGGCTTCCTGGTGTATATTGAAGTTTATTTGTTCTAATTGTTGCTTTTCCTTTTATTACATCAACATCATTTAAAGAATTTGTGTCTACAAAGTCAGATGTTGATAAATGTTCTGTTCCATTTTCAATTGTATTTAATTTTACAGTTGCAGGATTTCCTGTTGAATCAACTTTCCATGCATTTTGATAATTTACTTTGTGATTTACTAAAAATCCTAATCCTTCTGGAATATAGTCTACTATCTCATTTGCATATGCATCTATCTCACCTTCATTATATACTCTGATTGTGTATATAACTATGTCACCTTTTTGTACTGAAACTGGCTCTTTTGAATGAGTATATTTTGCAGTTGTTTCTCCATTTACTAATGGTGATACATCTACTTGTGGTTCTCTATTTTTATTATCACCATTTACTGTTGTAATATATTTTCTTAATGCTAAGTCTGCTCCTTCTGTTATTTGTACTTTTTCAAAATCGTCATCATCTTCTTGGCCTCTATAATAGTAATTTGGATCATCTAAATTATCTTGGTTAGAATCTTTACCTTTATAGCTTGGTTTGTCAATGCTTGGCATTAATGCTTCCATTGAATTTGGTACAGAATCTATATCCTCTATATTATCTTCTGTTATTTCAGCAATATTTGTAATAACTCCTGGTGTTGCATTTTCTTTAACTTTGCATTCTACTTGTAATGTTACAGATGAGATCTTATTTTCTTCTTTATTAAATGGATCTAGTTCATAATCCTTTGTATATGAAGAAACTATGTAATCTCCATTTAGTGAAGAAATCCAACCATATTTTTTATTTATATCACTTTCTTTAATAATTTCTAATTGTTCTGGTAAATAATCTTTAACTCTTGTTGCTTTTGCTTTTTGATTTCCTTCATTATATATTGTAATGTTGTATACTACTGTGCTACCTGGATTTAATGTTATTGGTTGTTTTTTATGTTTATAATTTATTTCATTTTCGCTTTCATTGTAAACAATTTGTGGTGCTCTATCTTTAACTTCATTTTCTCCGACTTTTACAATATATTTTCTTAATGCTAAGTCATAATATTTTTCTGGTTTTATTATTTCTGCTTCATCCTGATCACTACCTGATGTAACTTTCTTTTCAACTTCCATTAATGGCTGTGAATCATCTTTACCATTTGTCCATAATTTTGTAGTTGTTTCTACTTTATTATAACTCAATTTTAAAATTACTTTTGTTGCTGATGTTTTTAGAGGTAATCTTATATAAAAATCTTTACCTATTACACTTTGAAGATAATTTGCTATTCTATTTCCATTTTGGTCAACTATGTTATAGCTATTTAAAGTTGCTCCTGTTTGGTCTGTTAATTCTAATTTATAATTAGGATTTGTTCCAGAATTGATGTGGAATGGTCCTACTATATATCCTTGTTCTGTTTCTTCACATGTTTTTTCAGATTTTTGTAATGAAGGATTTGTTAATTGTGTTTCTGGTTGTAGGCTATCACTTACTAAATATTCATAAATCTCTTTCATGAATTCAAGTCTAGCTTGACCAACGTTAGAGATTTGGAACCAATCTGAATCTGATGGATTTTCTTTTTGAGTAAATGCTATAGCAGCACCTGACCAAGTTGTGCCATTTGTAATCTTCCATATAGCACATTGTTGCGCAAAGAAAATATCATCTTCATTTATTGTCTCTTTAATAAAGTCTAATGTAACTGGATTTACATCTGTTGATGTTTTCTTTATTAATTTTGCAAAAAATTCAGATAATACTTGATCTTTTTGTTCTTGTGTCATTGAAGCTAAATACATATGATCTGCTATTGCTTTTAATCTATCACTATTTGAAATTGAACTTATATCCCCTTTAGAAGTATAATTGCTGTCATTTGAATCTTCTCCAGGGAACTTTTTAGAAAAGTCTAAACAATAAATTGCTCTATCATAATTTTTTGAGTTTGCTTTTATCTCATAAACTCTATATGTTAGTCTTTGTTGGATTTTGTATCCCCATCCACTTGGGTGTAAAAGACTAATTCCAAATTTAGCTGTTTCTTGTGTGGCTCCTATCATTTCATCAGTTACAGCTTTCACTGTTGAAACGCTTGGCATGATTAAAGTTATTAGGCATATAACGGCTAATAACTTACTTAAAAATCTTTTTTTATCCACAATTTCCTCCTTAAACATCCTTTATATATTCCTTTTATATATTATTTTTTACGCTACCATTTCAATTATATTACATTTTCATTACGAATGCAAGCTTTTATGAAAACTTTTATTATTTTTTTATTACGGAATAGCGATTTTGGTGTTTCAAGGTCTCTCTAATCATTTCATGATTTTTCCACTATAAAAATATTAAAATTTGCATTTATTTTCGTTTTTATGTAAACTTCATGGCTAAATTGGCTAATTTTTTTGATGTTTTCTTTTCTATTTAAAACAATAGCACATATGTTATATGTATAAGTCCGAAAAAAATGTGATTTCAATTTTGAAATCACACTTTTTTTATAAAATATATTTTATATTTATCCTTCAGCTGGGCTTGATCCTGTATGTTTACTCCACCATTCTTTGCCAGCTTCATAAAATTCTTTGATGTCTTCATCTGTTAATTCTTCATTTTCATTTGCTAGAAATTCCTTAGGTTCTTTTATTTCTGTACTGTCAACATCTGAGAACTCAACATCAAATTTATTATTTGAACTATCTGAAATCGTTTTTATGCTTTTTAAATATTTATTATTCTCATCTAATGCTACTTCAACTATTACTTCGCTTCCTTCAGGTGCCTCTTTCATATTGTAATCTTCATTTGATAAATAATTTTTCTTTATCCATTCTTCATATTTCTCACTATTCAAAGTAACTTTATATGTATTTTCCTTTTCTTCAACTTTTTCTACTAGTTTTATTGCATTAATCTCTGTTTTAGATGCTTTCATAACATCTGTTAACATTGTTAATTCATGAACAGCTGTACCAGGTTGTAATGAGCTGCAATATTCCCATCCAGTATTTTTTAAATATACATTGCTTTCATGTGTTTTTGATCCTTTTTTTGCTACAACACTAACTCCATTAGGATTATTAGTTACTCCAGCAAATTCTGTTCTGAATGTATACTCTTCTTCGTCATTTGAATTTGATTTATAATGTGTTAATCCTTTGCCTTCGTTAAAATCATATTTATATGTAAAATCTTCTGTAAAGCCATTTATTTTGTTATTTTTCTTTACTGTTAAACTTTTAGCTTTATGAGTATTTTCTGCCGCTTCATTTATAATTTCTTCTGCAGTTTTTACATCATCATAATTTATTGTATATGTTTCTTCTGGGAATTCCTCATTTTTTTCACCATCTATATCAACTGTAATCTTATATTTTTTACCTTCTGTTCCTGTTATTTTTGATGTCTTAATTGCTTCTAATTTTAAATTCATTGTTCCTGTAGTGCTTGCCATTGCAATTCCATCATCATTGCTTGAACTATATGTATAGCTTTTAGTTTCATTATTAGGATTTGTAACTTTTACTGTTGAAATATTATCTTGAAAACATTCTGATGTTAGTGTAACTGGTATAACAAATTTTCCATCAGTATCTTGAGCTGTTAATGTGCCTGAAACTTTATTGTCTGTCACTTCTAATCCGTTTATTTGTTGAACATTCATAGTTGTTGCAACATAAGTAGGTGTAACCTTATTTGTAACATGTGGTTGTAATACATCACGTGCCAATGAACCTTGTGTAATTTCTTTGCCAGTGTTATCTACTGTAAGTTTTTCAAATTTCTTTCCATCCTTTGTGAATCCATCTGTGTAACCCAATTTGTGAATATCAATAGTTTCATCGCCTGTATAAACTTTGAAGAATGTAATAGCACTTCTATCTGAAATTACACGGTCTATTATTGACATATAATAGATTTGTGAATTACTACTATTTACATAGTAGAATGAACCATAATAAGTTTCTTCAATAGAATCAAATCCATCAACTTTTTCCTTTGTTATTATATGATATTTATCGTTTTTAGTCATATTGCTTGATGTCACAACTTTAGCATCTGGATGTATATTTTTATTGCCAGGAGATTCCATTTCTTCTCCTGTTACATTTGGATTTGTATATTCGTAACTTGTAACTAATGCTATTGTTGGAATACTGTATTTTTCGTCATTATTAGTAATATTATTTGCTGTCAATATACCTTCTACTAATATAGCAGCATGCATATCATCAGTGTCTTCTTCAGCCTTTTTAGATTCTTCTATTGTACCTGAAACATCTATATTTGTCGCATTTACTTTAGCATTTTTTTCTACTTTTAATTCAGCATATTTTCCACCAGTAATTTTTAAATCAGAAATTGTTAATGTACCTTCTCCTGTTGATTTAACATCTACTGCATAATCTTGATCTTGTACTTTTATAGTATGTTTTGGTGTTTCTGATGCTGTCATTAATCCTGCATTATTCGCAGCATTTTCAACTGGCTCAATCGTAACATCCTTTTCAGTTGTAATGTTTAATGTTCCTTCTTCAGTTACATCACTTTCAACATATATTTTTTCATAGTCATTTTTTCCTAATGCTTCTGTAATTGTACTAGGTCCCATGCTATCTTTTGCATCAACTACTGTAAAATCTGAATCAAATTTGAATGTATAAGTTTCCTTTTCTTCTGACAATTCTTTTCCTTCTGCATCTACTAATTTTATAGTTTCATCTTTTGGTTCTCCAATTTTTAATGTAAATGATTTTCCTTCAAATTCTATTTGATCCATTGTTGCATCAGCTTCTGTGCCGCCTGCTTTTTGTAATTCTGTATTAAATGCGCTTTTAGCGTCTGTTATTACTTTTTCTTTTAATGCTTTTCCAGTTTCGTTTAATGTGTTATCTTCTGCATCAACTGCACTTACTCCTGCAACACCATCTTTATTAAATGTTGTTGATGAATCTCCTACAGTTAATGTAACATCTTTAATTTCTCCATTTTGTAATATATATGCGATTGTTCCTGGAATGCTTGTTTCTGCTAATGTACTTAGCTTAACATTTGGGCTTTCAATTTTTATAGTAATTTCATTTTTATTTTCTGCATTTTGTTCTAATTTAAATTGTCCACTAAAATCTTCTGAATATGTTGTGTCTGTACTGTTTAAATCTTTAACTACTTCTTCTACGAATTTTTCTGTATTCAAATTCCAATGTGCTACTAAAGTTACATCTTCATTTTCTGTTGTTGTATATGTTGTGTCATCTACTTTTGTTTTTTCTGTTTCTTTATACCAACCATCTAATTTACGATAATCAGTTTCATCTAATTTCTTTAATTCAACTGTATCACCCTGATATGTAGTTATTTTTTCTTCTTTTGCATTTCCATTTTTGTCTGTATATTTGTATGTTATTGAATTTTCTGTTTTAAAATTTAATTTGTCATAATCAATAGCATATTCTCCTGGAATATAAGCTTTACCTTCTGATCCATCAAAATCTATTTTATATTTTATTTGTTTGTTTTCTTCATTTTTTATTTTAAATAATACAAGTACCCAACCTTGTTTATACTCTTCATCTGTTGGTTTATATTCTTTTTCTTTTCCCTCTTCTGTGTTTAATATAATTGTCCATTTCTCCTTGCAATCAGCTAATTCTGGTATATCTTTTCCTGGGAAATATACCTTGATTGGTACAAAATATCCTTCTAAATCTTTAAATCCAGATTGTGCATCTAATGTTTGTTGTTTTATATCTCCTTTTAAACCATCTTTAGTTGGTTCTCTGTCTGGTTGACTTTCAGAATCCATATCAATTTTTACATCACTATCTGCCTCATATTTATAGCCATATTTTTCTAATTCATCAACTGCTTTTTGGTCTTCCTGGATTGATTCTTTAGAACTTGCTAGTTCATAACTTCCTGCATCTCCATTTGATTCGCATTGTAATTTTAATCCACTCCAATCAATTGTTACTGTATGTGGTGCATATTTATCATCTGCTTCTTTTTCTCCATCTAAATCAACTGTTATTGTAAATACTTTTTGATCATCAGGTATTATTCCTCCATCTTGCGCATTTTCACAAAGTGCTTTTAATATATATAATTCTTTTTTGTTTGCGAAATCGTCTCCATCAACTTCCATGAATTGTTTGTCTTCTTCATTTTCATTATGGAAGAATTTAACTGTTATATCATTATCTTCTTTGTTATATCCTTCAGGTGCATTAACTAATTTAAGAAGTAATCCTAAATAGTAAAGATTTTTACTATTATCAAAAGGTGTATCCTCTCCTGCCCAATCTTCTTTACTATCATCAAATATAGGAAGTATACCTGTTACTTTATACTTATTTTCTTCATTTTCATCTGGTGTAACTGTAACTTGGTATCCATTTTCAGTATCATACCAACCACTATCTTCTACAGGGAAATCTTCGGCATCCTTTTCTTCTAATGCACTAACTGTAAATTTTGAAGTTTTTCTTAATTTTAATCCAGTGAAATCTATTCTTATTTTTGTTTCCACATCATCGATAATAATTATGATGTCACGATATTTAACACTTTCTGGGTCTTCTACTTCCATTAGAACTGTAAGTTTTCTATTTGTGAATAATTGTCCGTTACTATTATCAAATTCGTTATATCCATCTTTATCTGATTTTGGAAGTTTTACTTTAACTTTAGTTACGTCAATTCCTTCATTTAGAGTTATAACAAATGGGAAATAAAATCCTTGTTTATTATCATTATTTCCAAAACCTTTGATGTTTTCGCGTTCAATTATTTCTCCTGATACTGTATATTCTCCATCTTTTCCTGATATTGTGTACTTATCATTTTCTTCGTCTATGTGATAATTTAATTTTGATTTTAGTTCTTCTTTATCAGCATCAGGAATTTCTTTATCTAGCGTTGCTACTGAATTATATGTAAATTCTACTGCATAACTTTCTGATGTATTTCCTTTGTGTGAACGAGCTAATTTGCTATCTAATTCTATAATTAAGTCTAGTTTTTTATTTAATAATTCTCCAAGTTTTACATTTTCTGGACTTTCTTCTTGTGCTAGTGTTTTTAAAGCATCTTTTATTTTATTCCAAATATCCTCTTTTGCATTTCCATCTTTTGTAGCTTCATCTTTATTTATAGTCACATTACCTATTTTTACACTGCTAACAAAATTTTCTTTTAATATTTCAACAATAATTTCAGCAATTTCATCTTCACTTATTTTGGCATTTCTGTCTAACACTGTAAATGTTATTTTTCCTTCTTTTTCATCAAATTTCACAGTATATCTATTATTTTTTTGTACTTTCTTTTCAGCTTCTTTTAATAAATTATCTGTATTAACTTCTTCATATACATAGTCATAATCAATATAATGAATGCTTAATTTTTTGTCATTTTCTAATTTTGTTTCACCTACATAGTTGCTTAATATTTTCCAACCATTTGTCGTAAAGTCTCTTTGTACTCTGTGTATTGTCATTTCTTTTAATTTTTCAACTTTGTTTGCTGTATTTATTTCATCATTTGTCATGCTTATGCTTCTTGCTGCAAACATTATGTCTCTTGTGTTTAATGTATATCTTGAAGTGAAGACATGTTCTCCAATAACATAATATGAATCAATGTTTTTTCCTGATGATTTTTCAATCTTATCTAATTCTTTTCCTAGTTCTTCTACTGTCATTTCTCTAGCTGATACTGATTTAGATATTGTTATTGCAAAGAACATTGCCATAGTTAGAAAAATTATTTTGGATAATTTCTTCTTTTTCATTTTTTTCTCCTTCCTTTTTATTTATATGTTACTGATGCTGTTACTGTATTGCCATCTGCTAGTTTTAGACTTGCACTATATTGTTTTGTTTGTAATGAAATCTTATCTGAACCTTTTCTTGCACCGCTTTCTCCTATTGTAAAGCTTGTATACTCGCTAAATGTTTTTCCATTTTTGTATACTACAAATGTGTATTGCATTACATTTCCTGTTCCTTCTTGAGGTATCCCTGTTAATGTTATTGAATATGTGTCTTTCTTTTGTGGAGTACTTGTTGGTTTCGTTGTTGGTTTTGTTGTTGGCTTTGTTGTTGGCTTTGTCGTTGGATTTGTTGTTCCTCCTCCAGAATTTCCACTGTTTCCACTATTTCCTGTGTTTCCTGTACTTGCTTGCTCTTTTGCTTTTACTGTTACTGTATATGTTGCTGTATATTGTCCATCCTCTGTTGTTACTGTGATTGTTACTGTTCCTTCTTTTAAGCCTCTTACATTTCCATTTGCATCTACTCTTGCTATACTTGAATCGCTACTTTTCCATGTAACTGCTTTATTACTTGCATCCTCTGGTCTTACTGTTGCTGTTAATTTTATTGTACTGCCTACTGTTACTGTTTTTGATCCTCCTATTGTTACTCCTTCTACTGCTACTACATCTTTCGTTATTGTTACTTTACATGTTGCTGAATATTTTCCATCTTCTGTTGTTACTGTGATTGTTACTGTTCCTTCTTTTATTGCTTTTATGTTTCCATTTTCGTCTACTGTTGCTATGCTCTCATCACTTGATGACCATATTAATTTTACATGTTTTGCATCTTCTGGCAACAGTGTCGCTAACAGTTCTGCTGTTCCTTCAGGAGTTAATGTTAATTCTGTTACATTTAACTCTACCCCTTCTACTTCTTTATCTCCATCTTCTTCCCACTCCGCTTTTAACGTCATATCACTTTTTACTGGAGTGTTGAAGTCATACAATTCATCTTGATAATACCAACCAGCAAATATGTACCCTTCTCTTGTTGGGTCTTCTGGTTTTGATATTTTCTCATCTTCTTTTACTTCTACTGATGCTACTTCACTTCCGCCATTTGTATCAAATGTTATTACATATTTCTTTTTACGTAATAAAAAGAATGTAATTAGTAATATGAATATTAATAATATTAGCAATATTATTAATATTCGTTTTTTCTTTTTTTCGTCATCTGTTGTTACATCATCATACATTTTTCTTCCTCCTTTTTTTATTTTTTTGCTTTTGTAATTTGTACAAAAGCGGACA
>CANQAH010000093.1 GCA_947588885.1 uncultured Clostridia bacterium | reverse complement strand
TAAACATCACCACCTCTCCCACGAAGATTCGTAAAATTGGTGGCAAAACCACATCTGCTTATCATCATTTCCTATGTTTACAAATATACAACAGTATTAGATAAAATGCAAGTAAACCGAACAAATTTTTGAAAAAATATTTATATTCTTGAGATTTACTAAATTTATAATATACTTTGGCAAACTGATTGACTTGTGTGTAAATTGTTAAGTGAGAGAAAAAGTTGTAGATAACTACGACGTCTGCTCCAAATATATATAAACCTAGAATACTTATATAGTAAGCGTTCTAGGTTTCTTATTATATAAAGGCTTTGCCCAAATTGCACACAAATTTTTTTAATAAAAATTTGGCGCATAGAACAAACACGCGGACTTAAAAAGATTTTAAGGAGTAAAAATATCAGTAATGTCCGCTTTTGTTCTATATAGGAAAATTCTCCGAATTTCCTATAATATAAAGGCTTCGCTACAATTGCACACAAATTTTTTAACAAAAATTTTTGTACATAGAACAAAGACGCGGACTTTAAAAGGCCCTAAGCAGTAAAAATATTGATAATGTCTGCTTTAGTTATGAAAAAATTTAAAAAAGTATGTATAAATATATATAAAAAGTAAAATTTTTATATATGTAATACTAAAAAAAGCAAAAAATGGGTTCAAAACCATAAAAATCAAATTGACAAACATAACTATAAAAAATTAGCTAAAACTAGGGAAATAAGGACATTATCATCATAATAATATTTACAATAAAATAATAAAAATGTAACAAAAAGCTGAAAAGTGATGAAATAGACCAAAAAGAGAATAGCATGTGAAACGAAAATTGACATTAATAAAATAATATTTAAAATAAACATTATAAATAAGAAGTAAAAAACAACCCAATAATAGGAGAAATTATGAAAGCTAAGTATCTAGAGAAATTAATTGCAATTTTATGTATTTTAGCAATAACCATACCAACACCATTAAGTGTAATTGCTAAAATTGGAACAGCTGTTGAAGGAACTAAATTAAAATTTGGAATTACATTACTTCACGAAAGCAAAACACTAGATGGGAAAAAACAAATTAAATTTGGATATTCAACAGAAACAAGCTCAAAACCAGTATATAGAATATATTCAGATGATAATGACTACGAAACAACAGTACTTTGCTTAGATAGAGAAAAAAGATACCCACAAGAAGATGAAGGAGAATCAAGCGTTGAATATACAAGTAAAGGAGAAGCAACAGAACAAACATTAAAAGAAGCTCAAAGTAGTTTAGATGATACAGATGTCCAAAAAGTATTGTGGTTAATAAAAAATGCTGTAGCACCAGAAGATTCAGATGGTATGAAAGATTTAAAACTTGCAAAGATATTTGAAAAAGATTTAGCTGGAAATGAAACAAATAAATTAACACTAGATGACTTAAAAAGCGTATTGACAGAAGATGACCTAGTTTTTGCAATGCAATTCGCTTTATACGAAATAACAAATGATATAAAACTTGGAGCACCACAAGGAACAAAAGACGAGAAAAATTGGGCAGCATTAAATGGGACAACATTTGGAAATAAAGGAAAATATATAACAAGACTTATAGAATTTTATGCACAAGAAATGGCAAAATCAGACAGGACAGATATTATAGATAGCCAATCAGGCGAAGAAGATAACATACAGATACTTAATGGTGAAAATACAGAAGAAGAAAAAAATGCAACTGTTGAGCAAAAAGGAGGATATGCATTTATTGGACCATTCAAAATAACTGGAGCAGAAGCTAACAATTTTGCAGTTAAAATCACATTATTAAATGACAAAGATGAAGATACAAAAGAGAATTTCTTTATTTTAGATGCGGCAAATGATAAGGCAAAAAGATTATCATGTACACCACAAGATTTAAATGATAAAAATTTTTATATACAAGTTAGAACAAACACACCAGCAAAAAAAGTAAAAATTGAAGTAACATCAGGAATATCAATAAAAACAGCCAAAGGATATGTTTGGAAAAAAGATGATGCAAATCAACCATTACTATCACTTGAAAGAGAAGAAAATGAAGCAAAAAAAGTTGATAAAACAATTCCTTTTGAAATAACAAATGATAAAAAATATGATGTCGCATTAAGAAAATATATAACAACTGTAAAAAGAAAAGTTGAGAATAGTAATAATTGGAGAATAGTATGGAGTGCGAAAGAAAGTGAAACAATAAGAACACCTACATTTCCTAAATCAACAGAAGAAAAACAAGAAGCTGGAGCATTTAATCAATATGAATACAAACATAGAAAAGATCCATTAGAAGTACAAGTTGGTGATCAAGTTACATATACAATAACAATAATTAATGAAGAAAGTTCAAATATCACAGTTACAGAAGTTACAGATTATTTACCACCTAAAGGATTAGAATTTGCTGAAGGACAAAATCCAGAATGGCAATATGATGAAACAAATAGAAAGGCAACAACAAATTATTTTAGTACTTTTTCACCAGATTCAGAATTGAAAACAAGATCAACAAGAATAGTACTAGAAGTAACAGATGAGCTAATTGGAAAAGATATAACAAACATAGCAGAAATAACAAAATTTAAAGATACAAATAGTGATCAAGAAATAACAGAAGACCTTGATTCAGGACCTGGAAATGTAAGATTACCAGAAACAGAAGAAGATTGGATAAATTACAAAGGAAATGAAGACAATCCAGACGATTTAAGTGATCCAAATTATTATTACAAAGGGCAACAAGATGATGATGATTTTGAAAAAGTAATAGTAAATGCTGAGAAAACAGAATATGATGTGCAAATAGAAAAAGTTGATAAAGATGATCCAACAAAAAAATTACAAGGAGCAGAATTTTCAGCAATATTACCAGATAAAACAACACAAACAATTACAACACAAACAGGAGGAATAGCGTCAACTAAAAAAATAGAAATCACAAATACAGATGATGAAGTAATATCATTTACAGAAACAAAAGCACCAGATGGTTATAAATTAGTTGAAGGAACATTCATACTTGATGTAAAAAAAGAAGTAAAAGATGGAAAATACGTTTTAAAAGAAGTAACACTACGAGGAGGAGACACAGAAATTGCAAGTCTTAGTGCAGATGTTAGTAAAAATAAGATAGTGCTTACAATAAAAGATAAACGAGATGCATTTGATTTAAGTTTAAGAAAATTTATTACTCAAGTTGGAGACACAGAAATTAATGACAGGGAACCAGAAGTAAAATATGAAAATAATAAATTACAATATAAACATAGTAAAGATGCTGTTTCAGTAGAAAAAGGGCAGAGAGTAGTCTACACAATTCGAGTATATAATGAAGGCGTAGAAAACGGCTATGCAGCAGAAATAAAAGACGATATTCCAGAAGGATTGAAGTTTTTACCAGATGATGATACAAACAAAACATATGGCTGGAAAATGTATGACAGTGAAGGTAAACAAACAGAAGATGTTTCAAATGCCAAAACAATAAGAACAGATTATTTATCAAAGGAAAATTCAGATAAGAGACAAGAAGAAGCATTAAAGGCCTTTAATCCAAACCAAGATATATCTGGAACAAATCCAGATCATAAAGATGTAAAAGTAGCTTTTGAAGTAACATTAGATCCAGCAACTTCATCAAATTTAAAAATAATAAATACAGCAGAAATCTCAAAAGATCAAAATGAAAAAGGTGAAGAAGTAGAAGATGTTGATTCAACACCTGACAACAATAAAGAAGATGAAGATGATATAGATAAAGAATACCTTGAGGTAAAATTAAAAGAATCAGCGATTAATTTAAAAATAGAAAAAGTCGATAAAAACGATCAAAGTATAAAATTAGCAAATGCAGAATTTTCAGTAACTTTACCAAATGGTCAAACACAAACAATTACTACAGATTCTGATGGAATAGCAACAATATCAAATATTAAAATAGACAATCTAAACAATGAAACAATAGTAATAAAGGAAACGAAGGCCCCAGAAGGATATATAAAAATTAGTGAAACATTCACACTTGACTTAATAAAAGAGATAAAAAATAACTGTTATGCAGTAAAAACAATTAGCTTAAGAAATGATACACAAATAGCAATATTAAGTGTAGAAGATAATACAATAAAACTTACAATACTTAATGCAAAAGGAGATTTTGATTTAAGTTTAAGAAAATTTATTACAGAAATAGGAAATAAAAAATATTCTGATAGAGAGCCAAAAGTATCATTAGAAAATGGAAAACTAAAATATGAACACAGCAAAAATCCACTAACAGTAATACAAGGACAAAAAATAGTATATACAATAAGAGTATACAATGAAGGTAAACAAGATGGATATGCAGCAGAAATAAGGGATGACTTACCAGAAGGATTAACATTCTTACCAAATGATGAAATAAATAAAGAATATGGCTGGAAAATGTATGACAGCCATGCAAATGAAGTTCAAAATGTATCAGATGCATTAGAAATAAGAACAGATTATTTATCAAAAACTAAATCAGATGCAAGAGGAGAAAATGCACTAAAAGCTTTTGATTCAAGCAAACCAATTAGTGAGGATAATCCAGATTATAGAGATGTAAAAGTAGCATTTGAAGTAAATACAGACAGTATGTCATCAAAAAATAAAACAATCATAAATACAGCAGAGATTTCAAAAAATGAAGATGAAAATGGAAAAGAAGTAGAAGATGTTGATTCAAAACCAGATAATGGCGAACCAGATGAAGATGACATAGACAAAGAATATGTTGAACCAAAATATTTTGACTTATCATTATTAAAATATGTAAGCAAAGTAATAGTAACAGAAGATGG
>CANQAH010000092.1 GCA_947588885.1 uncultured Clostridia bacterium | reverse complement strand
AAATGTAATTACAGGTTCAGATGGTATAGGAGAACTACCAACAATAAAAGTAACAAATACAGACACGGAAACAATAAAAATAAAAGAAACAAAAGCACCAAAAGGATATGAACTAATTGGAGAAACATTTGAGATTGAACTAACTAAAGGTGTATCAAATGGTCATTATGTTGTAACAAACGCAACATTAACAAATGATTCAGATATTGCAACACTAAGTACAGAAGAAAATACTTTGAAAATTACTATAAAAAATAAACCTTCTAAATTCGATTTAGCATTAAGAAAATATATTACTCAACTAGGAGGAAAAGAAATTAGTGATAGAGAGCCAAAAGTAACATATGAAAATGGAGAAATAAAATATAATCATAGTAAAGATCCATTAACAGTAGTGCAAGGCCAAAAAATAATATACACAATAAGAGTATATAATGAAGGAAATCAAGACGGATATGCAGCAGAAATAACAGACGACATACCAGAAGGCTTAACATTTTTACCAGATGATACAACAAATAAAACATATGGCTGGAAAATGTATGACAGCAGTGGAAATGAAACAAAAGATGTTAAGAAAGCAGTATCAATAAAAACAGATTATCTATCAAAAGAAAAATCAGAAAGCAATTTACTAAGAGCGTTTAATAGTGAGGCAGGAATAAGTGACACAAATCCAGATCATAAAGATGTAAAAGTAGCATTTGAGGTAAATACAGATAGCATGTCATCAAAAAATAAGACTATCATAAACACAGCTGAAATCACAAAAGATGAGGATGAAGGTGGAAACGACATCGATGATATTGACTCAACACCTGGAAATAATGAACCAGACGAAGATGACATAGATAAAGAATATGTTGAACCAAAATATTTTGACTTATCATTATTAAAATATGTAAGCAAAGTAATAGTAACAGAAGATGGAGTTACAAAAGAAACAGAAACAGGTTATGATGGAACAGAAAACCCAGAACCAATTGTAAAAGTTGAATTAGACAGAAAGAAATTAAACAAGACAGAAGTAAAATATGTATTCACAATAAAGATAACAAACGAAGGTGAAATTGAAGGATATGCAACAGAAATAACAGATAGAATACCAGAAGGACTAGAATTCCACGAAGAAGACAACAAGCAATATGGCTGGAAAATAAAAGAAAAAGGAATAGTAACAACAGATTATTTGAAAAATAAATTATTAAAACCAGGAGAAAGCGCAACAGTTCAAATAGTTTTAAGATGGATAAACTCAGACAAAAACCTAAAACAAAAAACGAATGTAGCAGAAATAACGGCAGATGATAACCCATATGATGCACCAGACATAGACTCAACACCAAACAACAATAAAGATGGTGAAGATGATCAAGACGACGCAGCAGTAATATTATCAATTAGTACTGGTAAAGCAGCTTCATACGCAATACTAGTAGTTTGGCTAGTAACATTCACAGGATTAGGTGCATTTGCAATTAAAAAAATAATTCTATAAAAACGCAATAACAGGAGTTTGATTATGAGAGCTAAAATTCTAAAGAAGTTAGTCGCAATATTTTGTATTTTAGTAATAGTCATACCTACGCCTCTAAGTGTAATTGCCAAAATATCAAATTCAGCCAAGGGTACTAAACAAAATTTTGGCATAGAAGTGTTACATACAAGTAGTACACTAGATAAGAAAAAAGAAGAACAATTTGGATATGCAACAGACACTAGCACAAAGCCAACATATAGGATATATGCTGGAAGTGAAGATAAAAAAGATTATGAAACAACAATACTTTGTTTAAACAAAGATAAGAGGTATCCACAAGAAAATGGTGTACTAAATGCAGAATATGAAAGCTTAGGAGATGCAACAAAAACTACATTACAACAGGCTAAGGGCGATTTAACAGATGACGATGTAAATAAAATATTATGGTTAATAAAAAATGCTATAGCACCAGAAGATTCAGAGTCAATGAAAGATTTAAAGCTTGCTAAATTATTAGAAAGTGAATTAAGTGGAAGTGAAACAAGTAAATTGACTCTAGATCAAGTAAAAAGTGTGCTAACAGATGATGACTTAGTTTTCGCAATGCAATTTGTATTATGGGAAGTAACAAACCATATTACGCTTGGAGCACCACAAGGTACACGAGATGGAGAAAATTGGGCTGCTCTAAATGGCTCTCAGTTTAAATACAAAGGAAAATATATCGTAAAATTAATAGAAGCATATGGACAACAATTACAAAATAATCAAAGAACAGATCTTATAGATGATCATTCAGCAAATGAAAGTAATTTAATTATAACAGGTGGAAATGGAAACCAACAAAGTGGAAACATAACTCCAACACAAGAAGGAGGATATGCATATATTGGACCATTTAAAATAACTGGTTCAGAAGGAAATGATTATACAGTAAAAATTTCATTACTAACAGATAATGGAGCAGATGCAAACAGCAACTTCTTTATATTAGATGCTGCAAGCACTTCAGGAAACAAACTATCAAGCACGAAAAAAGACTTAGATAATAAAAATTTTTGGATACAAGTACGAACAAATACACCTGCAAAAAAAGTTAAAATTGAATTAGAAACAGGCATGTCAATAAAAAAAGCAAAAGGATATGTATGGACAAGAAATTCAGAAGACCAACCTTTATTATCATTAGAAAGAGAAGAAAATAAAGGAACAAAAAAACAAGCAGAATTTACATTTAACATTACAAATACAAAAGAATATGATGTTGCATTAAGAAAATATATATCAACGGTAAAAAGACCACAAGGAAATAACCAATGGCAGCTAATATGGGAAGATAATGGTGAAAGTGATAAAACAAGAAAGCCTAAACAGCCAGATGCCAAACAAAAACAATCAGACGGAGCATTTAACCAATATGAATATAAACATAGAAAAGATCCATTAGAAGTACAAGTTGGTGATAGAATTACATATACAATAGAAGTTATTAATGAACAATCAACAAATATTACAATTACAGAAGTTAAAGATTATTTACCACCAACAGGTTTAAAATATGTAACAGATGACTCAACAAATACAAGTAATTGGACTTATGATGATGAAAGTAGAACAGCAACGACAAAAGCTTTTGAGAATTTTTCACCGAATCAAGAGTTACAAAGCAGAACTGTAAAAATAGTTTGTGAAGTAACAGCAGAAGGCGCTGGAAAAGTTTTAACAAATATAGCTGAAATAACAAAGTTTAAAGATAAAAATAATGGCACAGAAATTACAGAAGATCTTGACTCAGGACCTGGTAATGTACAATTACCAAAAACAGAAGAAGACTGGGAAAATTATACAGGAAATGAAAGCAACCAGGATAATTTAGATGATCCAAATTACTATTATAAAGGACAACAAGATGATGATGACTTTGAAAAAGTAAAAGTAAAAGCAGAAGAAACAGATTATGATGTACAAATTAAAAAAGTTGATAAAGATGATACAGAAAAAGGATTACAAGGTGCACAATTTTTAGTTACATTACCAAGTAGAAAAACAGAAACAATTACAACAGAAAATGGAGGTATAGCAACAACCCAAAAAATAAAAATTACAAATACAGAAAATGAGTCTATATCATTTAAAGAAATAAAAGCACCAGAAGGATATAAAATAATTGATGAAACATTTATACTTGATGTCGAAAAAGAAATAAAAGAAGGACAATATGTCTTAAAAAAGGTAACATTAAGAGAAAATTCAGGATGTGCAACACTAGACGCCAAAATAGAAAATAAGAAAATTGTAATTACAGTACAAAATAAACAAGATGCATTTGACTTACGATTGAGAAAATTTATTACCAAAGTTGGAGATGAGGAAGTTACTGATAGAACACCAAGAGTAAATTTAGATGGTGATATTCTAAAATATGAACATACTAAAAATCCAAAATTGGTAAAAAAGGGAGAAAGAGTTGAATACACAATAAGGGTATATAATGAAGGTGTGGAAGCTGGATATGCAGCAGAAATAAAGGATGATATACCAGAAGGATTAAAATTCTTGAAAGAAGATTCTGTAAATACAGAATATGGCTGGAAAATGTATACAGAAGGTGGTCAGCCAACAGATAATGTTGATGAGGCCAAAATAATAAAGACAGATTACTTGTCAAAAGATAAATGTGAGGAAAGACATGAACAAGCACTACAAGCATTTAAATCAAAAGAAACTATTGGTGAAAATAATCCAGATCATAAAGATGTAAAAGTAGCATTTGAAGTTACTGCAACAGAAGAAGGACAAGAAATAGTAAACACAGCTGAAATAGCAGAAGATAAAAATGAACAGGGTGAAGATGTGGAAGATGTGGATTCAACACCAAATAATGGCGTTGCAAATGAAGATGATATTGACAAAGAATACCTTAAATTAAAACTTGAAGATTCAGATTATAAAATACAAATAGAAAAAGTTGATAAAGATAATCCAGACCAAAAATTACAAAATGCAGAATTTACTGTAACATTACCTGGAGGTACAAAAGAAAAACTTACAACTGGAGAAAATGGTACAGCTGAAACGTCATCAATAAAAATAACAAATAAAGATACTGAAACAATAGAAATCGAAGAAACAAAAGCACCAGAAGGATATAAACAAGTTAATGAAACATTTACAATTGAAGTAACAAAAGATGCAGAAGATGGTCACTATGTATTAAAAACATTACAATTAAAAGAAAAAACAGAAAACGCAGAATTAAGTGTAGATATAAAAGGAAATAAAATAGTTCTTACAGTAAAAGATAAAAAAGAAGGATTTGACTTAAGACTACGAAAATTTATTACTCAAATAGATGAAACAAAAATAGATGAAAGAACTCCAAAAGTAACATATGAAAATGGAGAATTAAAATACGAACATAGTAAAGTCGCAAAACCAGTAAAAAAAGGTCAGAAAGTTATATATACAATACGTGTATATAATGAAAGCAAAATAGAAGGATATGCAGCAGAAATAAAAGATGATTTACCATATGGAATAACATTTTTACCAAATGATCAGACAAATATAGACTATGGCTGGAAAATGTATGATCAATCAGGACAGGAAACAGAAAATGTTTTAGATGCAGTTACAATAAGAACGAATTATTTATCAAAAGAAAAATCAGAAGATAATTTACTAAAAGCTTTTGACCCAAGTAAGCCAATTGGTGAGGAAAATCCAGATCATAGAGATGTAAAAGTAGCATTTGAAGTAACTTTAGATCCATCAACAGAACAAAATTTAACAATAATAAATACAGCGGAAATTTCAAAAGACCAAGATAAAGATGGAAATGAAATTGATGATACAGACTCAATACCTGATAATAACCAAGAAGGTGAAGATGACATTGATAAAGAATATATTCAACTTGAGCTTGAAGAATCAGAATTCAAATTAAAAATTGAAAAAGTTGATGAAAACAATCAAAATGTAAAATTAGCAAATGCAGAATTCACAGTGACTTTACCAGATGGAAAAACTCAAAAAATAACAACAGGTTCAGATGGTATAGCTGAAATACCATCAATAAAAATAACTAAGATGGAAACAGAATCAATAAGCATAAAAGAAACAAAAGCACCACAAGGATATGAATTAATAAATGAAACATTTGTAATTACATTAACAAAAGGATTATCAAATGGTTACTATGTAATAACAAATGCAACATTAACAAACGATACAGATATTGCAACACTAAGCACAGAAGAAAATACTTTGAAAATTACAATAAAAAATAAACCAGCAGAATTTGACTTAGCATTAAGAAAATATATTACTCAAATAGGTAATCAACAAATTTCTGATAGAGAGCCAAAAGTATCATTAGAAAATGGAAAACTAAAATATGAACACAGCAAAAATCCACTAACAGTAGTACAAGGACAAAAAATAGTATATACAATACGAGTATACAATGAAGGTAAACAAAATGGATATGCAGCAGAAATAAGAGATGACTTACCAGAAGGATTAACATTTTTACCAAATGATGAAATAAACAAAAAATATGGATGGAAAATGTATGATAGTCATGCAAATGAAGTTCAAAATGCATCAGATGCATTAGAAATAAGAACAAACTATTTATCAAAAGAAGAATCTGAGAAAAGAGGAGAAGATAATCTATTAAAAGCTTTTGATAGTAGTGCAGGAGTAAGCAATACAAATCCAGATTATAGAGATGTAAAAGTAGCATTTCAAGTAAATACAGACAGCATGTCATCAAAAAATAAAACAATAATAAATACAGCAGAAATTTCACAAAATGAAGATGAAAGTGGAAATGAAGTAGAAGATATTGATTCAAAACCAGATAATGGAGAGCCAGACGAAGATGACATAGACAAAGAGTATGTTGAACCAAAATATTTTGACTTATCATTATTAAAATATGTAAGCAAAGTAATAGTAACAGAAGACGGAGTTACAAAAGAAACAGAAACAGGCTATGATGGAACAGAAAATCCAGAGCCAATTGTAAAAGTTGAATTAGACAGAAAAAAACTAGATAAAACGGAAGTTAAATACATATACACAATAAAGATAACAAATGAAGGTGAAATCGAAGGATATGCAACAGAAATAACAGATAGAATACCAGAAGGATTAGAATTCTATGAAGAAGACAACAAACAATATGGTTGGAAGGTAAAAGAAAAAGGATTAGTGACAACAGATTATTTGAAAGACAAATTATTGCAGCCAGGAGAAAGTGCAACAGTTCAAATAGTTCTAAGATGGATAAAATCAGACAAGAATTTAGGACAAAAAATAAATGTTGCAGAAATAACAGCAGATGATAACCCATATGATGCACCAGATATTGACTCAACACCAAACAACAATAAAGATGGTGAAGATGACCAAGACGACGCAGCAGTAATGCTATCAATTACAACAGGTGCAGCAAATTCTTATATTATATTAGCAATAGGAATAACAACATTTATAGGATTTGGATGTTATGTAATAGTTAAACATGTAATAATGAAATAGACAAAATATTTATAGTAATACAAAAGGAAAAAAATATAAATGAAAAAATTTAAAATTAAATGTATGAACGAAAAGTAAATAAAACATGATAGGAGAAAGAATATGAAAATAACTAAACTGATTAAAAGAATAGTTGCTATATTGTGTATCCTAGTAATGATTTTGCCTACATCCCTGAGTGTAATGGCTAAGATTGATAATGCAACAGAGGGGACTCAGCTTGATTTTGGAATTACATTAGTTCATACAAGTAAAACACTAGATGGCAAAAAAGATGTTTCATTTGGATATGCAACAGAAACGAGTTCAAAACCAATATACAGAATATTTTCAGGTACTGACGATTACTCAACAACTGTGCTTTGCTTAAATAAAGATTTAAGGTATCCAAAAGAAAATGACGAATCAAATGTAACATATACAAGCCAAGGTGAAGCAGCAAAAGAAACATTACAAAAAGCTAAAATTGATTTATCAGAGGATGAAACAGAAAAAATATTATGGTTAATAAGAAATGCAGTAGCACCTGAAGATTCAGAAGCAATGAGGGATTTGAAACTTGCCAAAATATTTGATAGTGATTTGAATGGAACAGAAACAAATAAATTGACACTAGATGAAATAAAAAGCGTATTAACAGAAGATGATTTAGTTTTTGCAATGCAATTTGCTTTATATGAAATAACAAATCATATAGAACTTAAAGCACCACAAGGTACAAAAGATGGAAAAACATGGGCTGCACTAAATGGTACAACATTTGATAATAAAGGAAAATACATAACAAAAATTATAGAATTTTATGCACAAGAATTAGAAAAATCAGAAAGAACAGATATTATTGATAGCCAATCACCATCAGAAGACAACCTAACAATAATAAATGGAGAAAATGATCAAGATAACGAAGATGGAAAAGCAGGCGTTGTACAAAAAGGTGGATATGCTTTTATAGGACCATTCCAAATAACTGGAGCAGAAGGCAGTGACTATACAGTAAAAATTTCATTATTAAATGAACAAGATGAAGACACAAAAGCTAATTTCTATATTTTAGATGGATCAACAGCTGAATCTAAAAGATTATCATGTACACCAAAAGATTTAAACGGAAAGAAATTTTATGTACAAGTTAGAACAAATACACCAGCTAAAAAGGTTAAAATTGAAGTGAAATCAGGAATTTCAATTCAATCAGCAAAAGGATATGTTTGGACAAAAGATTCAGAAGTTCAGCCATTATTATCTTTGGAAAGATCAGAGAACATTGGAAAAAATATTGAAAAAGAATGTCCATTTGAAATTACAAATAATAAACAATATGATGTTGCTTTAAGAAAATATATAACGAGTGTAAAAAGAAAAGCTGATGATGGAGACAACTGGCAAATAATTTGGCAAGGGGAACAAGATACAAGAACTCCTAAAGATGTAGACAGTAATGCAAAACAAGAAACAGGAGCGTTTAATCAATATGAATATAAGCATAGAAAAGATCCATTAGAAGTAAAAGTTGGAGATAGAATTACATATACAATAGAAATTATTAATGAAGAAAACACTGCAGTTAAAGTTACTAAAGTAACAGATTATTTACCACCTAAAGGATTACAATTTGTACAAGAAGAAAATCAAAATGGAATAACTTGGACATATGATGAAGACAAAAGAGCTGCATCAACAGATTTTTTCAAGGATTTTTCACCAAATTCAGTATTAGAAAAAAGAGAAGCTAAAATAGTACTTGAAGTAACAGAAGATGCAGTTGGAAAAGTATTAACAAATATTGCTGAAATAACTGAATTCAAAGATAAAAACGACGACACAGTAATAACAGAAGATTTAGATTCAGGACCAGGAAATGTACAATTACCAACAACAGAAGAAGAATGGGAAAACTATAAAGGAAACGAAGATAATAAAGATGAATTGAATGATCCAGATTATTACTATAAAGGTCAACAAGATGATGATGACTTTGAAAAAGTAACAGTAAAACCTGAAGAATCAGAATATGATATTCAGATAAAAAAAGTTGATAAATACAATCCAGAAACAGGACTTCAAGGAGCACAATTTTCAGTAATATTACCAGATAAGACAACACAAACTATTGAAACAGACTCAGAAGGAACAGCAACAACATCAAAAATACATATAACAAATAAAGAAGATGAAGCAATAACAATTAAAGAAACGAAAGCACCAGATGGATATAAATTAATTGATGAGACATTTGTAATTGATGTAACAAAAGAAATTAAAGATGGTAAGTATGCTTTAAAAGAACTAAAATTGAGAAATGAATCAAGTAATGCAAATTTAAATGCAGATATTGAAAATAATAAGATAATACTTACAGTACAAAATAAAAAAGATGGATTTGACTTAAGATTGAAAAAATTTATTACTCAAATTGGAGATATGCAAGTCACTGACAGGGAACCAAAAGTAACATTAAGTGGTGGTGTTCTAAAGTATGAACATACTAAAAGCCCAAAACAAGTAAAAACAGGACAACGAATAGTGTATACAATAAGAGTATACAATGAAGGCATACATAATGGATATGCAGCAGAAATAAAAGATGACATTCCAACAGGCCTAAAATTTTTACCAAATGATAAAACAAATACAGATTATGGCTGGAAAATGTATGATAGTAGAGGAAATGTAACAGTAAATGTTGCTAATGCAAAAAAAATAAAAACAGATTACTTATCAAAAGAAAAATCAGATGAAAGAGGAGAAAAAGCATTACAAGCATTTGATCCTCAAAAAGAAATTGATAAAACAAATCCAGATTGTAGAGATGTACAAGTGGCATTTGAAGTTTCAGCAGATGTGGATGAATTTGGAAATAAAGCAATAGTAAACACAGCTGAAATTTCAAAAGATCAAAGTGAAAATGGTGATGAAGTAGAAGATGTTGACTCAACACCTGATAACAATAAAGAAAAAGAAGATGACATAGATAAAGAATATATTCAATTAACAGAAAAGGAATTTGATTTAAGCTTAAGAAAATTTATTACACAAATAGGAAATAAGCAAATTTTGGATAGAGAGCCAAAAGTAAGATATGAAGATGAAAAAATAAAATATAATCACAGCAAAACGCCACTAACAGTAGTACAAGGACAAAAAATAGTATATACAATACGAGTATATAATGAAGGTAAACAAGATGGATATGCAGCAGAAATCAAAGATGATATACCAACCGGATTAACATTTTTGCCAAATGATGAAACAAACAAAACATATGGCTGGAAAATGTATGATAGTAATGGAACAGAAACAAATGACATAAGCAAAGCTAAAACAATAAAAACAAATTATTTATCAAAAGAAAAATCAGAAGATAATTTACTAAAAGCTTTTGATAGCAATGCTGAAATAAGTGATACAAATCCAGATCATAAAGATGTAAAAGTAGCATTTGAAGTAAATACAGATAGTATATCATCAAAAAACAAAACAATTGTAAATACTGCGGAAATTACAAAAGATAAAAATAAAGATGGAAAAGACGTAGATGATATTGATTCAACTCCTGGAAATGGGGAACCAGGAGAAGATGACATAGATAAAGAATATGTTGAAACAAAATATTTTGACTTATCATTATTGAAATATGTAAGCAAAGTAATAGTGACAGAAGATGGAGCAACAAAAGAAACAGAAACAGGTTATGATGGAACCGAAAACCCAGAACCTATTGTAAAAGTAGAATTAGATAGAAAAAAATTAGACAAAACAGAAATTAAATATGTGTATACAATTAAAGTAATAAATGAAGGTGAAATCGAAGGGTATGCAAAAGAAATAACAGATAGAATTCCAAAAGGACTAGAATTTTACGAAGAAGACAATAAACAATATGGCTGGAAAGTAAAAGAAAGTGGAATTGTCACAACAGATTATTTAAAAGATACATTATTACAACCAGGAGAGAATGCAACAGTTCAAATAGTTTTAAGATGGATAAGATCAGATAAAAACTTAGGAGAGAAAATAAATGTTGCAGAAATAACGGTAGACGATAATCAATACGATTCACCAGATATTGATTCAACACCAAACAACAATAAAGATGGTGAAGATGATCAAGACAATGCAACTGTAGTTTTATCAGTTAGTACGGGTTCTACAAGCTCATATTTAATTGGAGCTATAGTATTCATATCATTTATTGGAATAGGAACACACACAATAACAAAATATGTGATCATTAAATAATCAATATAAGAAAAACATAATAATGGAGATAAATAATAATGGTAACTAAAGCTGGAAAAAAATTAATAGCAATTTTATGTATTTTAGTACTTATTTTTCCAATATCAATTGGTGTACTGGCCAAAATAACCAACCCAACTAAGAGCACTACAAAAAATTTTGGAATAGAGATGTTACATACAAGTTATACATTAGACAAGAAAAAGCAAAAGCAATTTGGATATGCAACAGATACTAGTACAAAACCAACATACAGGATATATGAAGGAGAAGAAAATAATAAAAATTATGACACAACAATACTTTGTTTAGATCAAAGCAAAAGATATCCACGAGAAAAAGGTACTACAACAAATAATGCAACATATACAAGTCTAGGAGAAGCAACAGAGGATACCTTAAAAGAGGCTATGAGTGGATTAACAGAAGAACAATCAAAAAAAATATTATGGTTAGTAAGAAATGCTGTTGCACCAGAAGATTCAGAGGCTATGAAAGACTTAAAACTTGCAAAAATCTTAGAAAGTGAATTAAATGGAACAGAAACAAATAGATTGACATTAGCTGATGTAAAAAGCGTATTAACAGAGGATGACTTAGTTTTTGCAATGCAATTTGCAATATGGGAAGTAACAAATGGAATATCAATTAAAGCACCACAAGGGACTGAAGATGGAACAAATTGGGCAGGTTTAGCTGGTTCAAAGTTTGGAAATAAGGGAAAACTTATTATAAAAATAATTGAATTTTATGCTAAAGAGCTTCAAAAAAGCCAATTATCAGATATTATAGATAGCCACTCAGGAGAAGAAGCTAATTTGACAATATCAAATGGAACAGAAGAAGAAGGAAAAGCAGGTGTCAAACAAGAAGGTGGATATGTGTATCTAGGACCATTTAAAATTAGTGGTTCAGAAGGAAATGACTATACTGTAAAAATTTCACTATTAACAGATAGCAATCAAGATGCAAATACTAATTTCTTCATTCGAGAACAAGCAAATGACAAAAGCAAAAAATTATCATGCACAAAAAAAGATTTAGACAATAAAGATTTTTATATACAAATAAGAAACAATACTAAAGCTACAAAAGTGAAAATTGAACTAGAAACTGGCATATCAATCCAAACAGCCAAAGGATATGTTTGGAAAAGAGAAACACAAGACCAACCTTTAATATCATTAGAAAGAAAAGAAAATGAGGGAACAAAAAAAGATGCAGAATTTACATTCACTATTACACATGAAAAACAATATGATGTTGCATTAAGAAAATATATATCAAGTATAAAAAGAAAGAATGGCAACTCATACCAATTAATCTGGCAAGAAACTGAAAATGGCAATTCAAGGAAACCAATTCGATCAGAAAAACAAAGTGAAGGAGCATTTAATCAGTATGAATACAAGCACAAAAAAGATCCATTACAAGTAAAAGTTGGAGATAGAATAACTTACACAATTCAAGTTACAAATGAAGAAAAAGCAAATATAAAAGTTACAAAAGTTAAAGATTATTTACCACCTAAAGGTTTAACATTTGTCCAAGATGATGATGCTTCTAAATCAATGAATTGGACTTATGATGAAACACATAAAACAGCGACAACATCATATTTTGAAAATTTTTCTCCAAGTACAGAGTTAGACTCAAGATGGGTAAAAATAGTCTGTGAAGTAACATCAGATGGAGTAGGAAAAGTATTAACAAATATAGCAGAAATAGAAGAGTTTAAAGATACAAATAATGGCCAAACAATAACACAAGATCTTGATTCAGGACCAGGAAACATACAATTACCAACAACTGAAGAAGAATGGGAAAATTATAAAGGTAATGAAGATAACAAAGATGATCTAAGTGATCCAAATTATTACTACAAAGGTCAACAAGATGATGACGACTTTGATAAAGTAATAGTAAAAGCTGATGAAACTCAATATAATGTACAAATAAAAAAGGTTGACAAAAATAATCCATCTAAAGGATTACAAGGAGCAGATTTTTTAGTTACATTACCAAATAAAACAACAGAGACAATTACAACACAACCAGGAGGAATAGCGTCAACATCATACATAACAATCAAAGATACAGAAAATGAATCTATAACATTTAAGGAAACAAAAGCACCAGAAGGCTACAAAATAGTTGATGAGACATTTACACTTGACGTAGAAAAAGAATTAAAAGATGGAAAATATGTTTTAAAATCAGTAAAATTAAGAGAAACATCAAGTTGTGCAAGCTTAGATGTAAATATCGACCAGAAAAAGATAGTAATTACAGTACAAAACAAACAAGACGCATTTGATTTGCGATTGCGAAAATTTATTACACAAGTAGGAGATACTCAAGTTACTGACAGAACACCAAAAGTAAAATTAAACAATAATGTGTTAGAATATGAACATACAAAAGATCCTAAACTGGTAAAAAAGGGACAGAAAGTTGTATATACAATTCGAGTATATAATGAAGGTGTAGAAGATGGATATGCAGCAGAAATAAAAGATGACTTGCCAGATGGAATAAAATTTTTAAAAGATGATGAAATAAACAAAAAATATGACTGGAAAATGTATAAAGCAAATGGGGAAATTACAGAAAATGTTGAAGAAGCGGAGACAATAAAAACAGATTATTTGTCAAAAGCAAAGTCAGATGCAAGAAAAGAACAACCTTTAAAAGCGTTTGATCCAGCAAAAACTGTTGATGATAAGACAAATCCAGATCATAGAGATGTAGAAGTAGCATTTGAAGTTACAATGGATGTTACAACAGAAGAGAAAAAAGTAATAATAAATACAGCAGAAATTTCAAAAGATGAAGATGCAGATGGAAAAGATGTTACAGATATAGACTCAGAACCTGATAATGGTGCTGACAATGAAGATGATATTGATAAAGAATATATTGAGCTAGAAGTCGAAGATTCAGAATACAAACTTCAAATTGAAAAGGTTGATGAAAAAGACCCTTCTAAAAAATTGAAAAATGCTAAGTTTTCTGTAAAATTGCCAGATGGAAAAACAGAAGAAATCACAACAGATGATAAAGGTATTGCTACAACTCAAGCAATCAAAATAACAGATAAAAATAATGATACAATAGAGATCAAAGAGACACAAGCGCCAGAAGAATATAAACTAATTGAGGAAACATTAAAAATTGAAGTAACTAAAGATATAGAGCAAAGCCATTATGTTGTAAAAGATGCACAATTAAAAGAAGGTTCAGATATTGCGGAAATAAGTTTAGACCAAGGACAACGTATTGTAAAGATTACAATAAAAAATAAACGAGATGCATTTGATTTAAGATTACGAAAATTCATTACAAAGATAGATGAAAATAATATTGATGATAGAATTCCGACAGTAACGTCAGAAGATGGAAAACTAAAATATGATCATAGTAAAGAACCAAAGCTCGTAAAAAATGGTCAAAAAGTTGAATATACAATACGAGTATATAATGAAGGAAAAATAGCAGGATATGCATCAGAAATAAAAGATGATATACCAGAAGGATTAACATTTTTACCAACTGATTCAACAAACCAAACTTATGGCTGGAAAATGTACAAAGAAGATGGAACAGAAACAACAGAAGTTAAAGAAGCAAAAACAATAAAAACTAATTATTTGGCAAAAGACGAATCAGGAAATAATTTATTAAAAGCATTTGATCAGACTAAAAATGTTGATGATACAAACCCAGCTCACAAAGAAGTAAAAGTAGTTTTTCAAGTTACAAAAGAAATAACACCAGAAGATCAAAACAGAAAAATAATAAACACGGCAGAAATTTCAAATGATCAAGATGAAAATGGAGAGGAAATAGATGATGTTGATTCAACACCAAATAATGATGACGAAAAAGAAGATGATCTTGATAAAGAATATCTTGAATTAGAAACTGAAGAGTCAGTATATAATTTAAAAATAGAAAAAGTTGATGAAAATGATGAAAATACAAAATTAAAAGATGCAGAATTTACAGTAACATTAGCCGATAATAGAGCAGAGATAATTAGTACAGGGGAAGATGGTATAGCAGAAATTTCAACAATAAAAGTAACAAATGAAGGAACAGAAATAATAAGCATAAAAGAAACAAAGGCACCAGCTGGTTATAGACTAATTGATGAAACATTTGAAATTGAGCTAACAAAAGAAGTAAGTAATGGAAGTTATGTAATAACAAAAGCAGAACTAAAAAATAATTCAGATATTGCAACATTGAGTAAAGAAGATAATACTTTAAAAATTAAAATAAAAAACAAAAGAAATGCATTTGATTTAAGATTAAGAAAATTTATTTCAGAAGTTGAAGGAACTACAAAAGATAGAGAACCTAAAGTAACAAATGAAAATGGTGTGCTAAAATATGAACACAGCAAAGTACCAGTAACAGTAAAAAAAGGTCAAAAAGTAGTTTATACAATAAGAGTATATAATGAAGGTATAGCAGATGGATATGCATCAGAAATAAAGGACGATATACCAGAAGGACTAACATTTTTACCAAATGATCCAACAAACCAAACTTATGGTTGGAAAATGTATGATAGTGAAGGACATCAAACAACAAACCCATCTGACGCAGTAACAATAAGAACAGATTATTTATCAAAAGAAAAATCAGAAAAAAATAATCTACTAAAAGCTTTTGATAGTTCAGCAGAGGTAAGCAATACAAATCCAGATCATAGAGATGTAAAAGTAGCTTTTCAAGTAACAGCAAAAGCATCAGCAGAAGGACAAATAATAGTAAATACAGCAGAAATTTCAGATGATCAAAATGAAAATGGAGAATCTGTAGATGATGTGGATTCAACACCAAATAATGATGACGAAAAAGAAGATGATCTTGATAAAGAATACATTGAACTAGAAATTGAAGAGTCAGAGTATAACTTAAAAATAGAAAAAGTTGATGAAGATAATGAAGATTTAAAACTAAAAAATGCAGAATTTGCAGTAACATTATCATCAGAAGAAACAAAGACTGTTACTACAGGAGAAGATGGTATAGCTGAAATACCAACAATAAAAGTAACAAATACAGAAACAGAAATAATAAGTATAAAAGAAACAAAGGCACCAGCTGGTTATAGACTAATTGATGAAACATTTGAAATTGAGCTAACAAAAGGAATATCAGAAGGAAGTTATGTAATAACAAAAGCAGAACTAAAAAATAATTCAGATATTGCAACATTGAGTACAGAAAATAATACTTTGAAAATTAAAATAAAAAACAAAAGAAATGCATTTGATTTAAGATTAAGAAAGTTTATTACAGAAGTTGAAGGAGAGGCAAGAGATAGAGCACCAAAAGTAACTTATGAAAATGACGAACTAAAATACGAACATAGCAAAGTACCAGTAACAGTAAAAAAAGGTCAAAAAGTAATTTATACAATAAGAGTATATAATGAAGGTGTAGCAGATGGATATGCGGCAGAAATAAAGGACGACATACCAGAAGGATTGACATTCTTACCAAGTGATGAAACAAACGTAAAATATGGCTGGAAAATGTATGATGGAAATGGACAGGAAACACAAAATGTTTCAGATGCAGTTACAATAAGAACAGATTATCTATCAAAGGAAAAATCAGAAGAAAGAAAAGAAGATAATTTACTAAAAGCTTTTGATAGTTCAGCAGAGATAAACAATAAAAATCCAGACAATAGGGAAGTAAAAGTAGCTTTTCAGGTAAGTGAAAATGCATCAACAGATGTTCAAATAGTAAATACAGCTGAGATTTCAAAAAATGAAGACGTAAATGGAAATGACATAGAAGATGATGACTCTGAACCAGATAATAATGATCCAAATGAAGATGATATAGACAAAGAATATCTTAAAGTAGAGATTGAAGAATCAGAATTCAAATTAAAAATTGAAAAAGTTGATGAAAGCGATCCAAATAAAAAGTTAGCAGATGCAGAATTTACAGTAACTTTATCAGA
>CANQAH010000091.1 GCA_947588885.1 uncultured Clostridia bacterium | reverse complement strand
GGTACAACAAATAAGCCTTCTATTTCGTCTCTAGAAGTGTAACTCTCTCTCTCTCTCTCTCTTACAGCCTTAAGGCTTACATCGTTTCTCATTTTTATTTTCCTTTTTTCTTTATTTCTTGATTATATTATCATTACTATTTTAAGTTGTCAATGGCTGTTTTCATCCACAAAAAATACCTTAAAAGTGATTTCCTTTTAAGGTATTTTACATTTCAATTTTTATTATTAGTATTGTTTTTGAATTTTTTACAACCTAAAAACTAAATTCCTGTTTTTGGTGTTTTATCTTTTTGAGCTTCTGCTTTTTTAGCTGCTTCATATTCTGCTACTGCTTTATTATAAGTTTCTTCATTCCATTCTACGTTTTGATCGTCTTTATCATATACTACCATATCTGCAGCTTTAATTATTATTTTTAATTCTGTTACAGGTGCATCTGTTTTAGATTTAGATTCACTTTCATCTTTAAACCAAGTAAGTGTATCTGTATAAACTAAATCTTTTCCTTCTTTAACTGCTTTTTCTAAATTTTCTTTAGTTACAGCAACATAGTAGTCTTCACATTTTTTGCTATCTACATCTATTAGATTTTCACCAGTTCCATCATCGAATGTTACATAACCATATTTTGAGTTTTCATTGTCATTAGGAACTAATCTTACTCCTAACCATGCTGCTTCAGCTGGTCTTTCTACTTCATCATTACTTACAATTTTTAAATCGGCAGCATAATATGTAGCTACAACTGTGTCTCTATTTCCTTCTCCTTTAGTTACTTCAATATCTACTGTTGGCTCTCCTGATTCTGAGTGCATTGTATCTTCGTTTGTAATATCTGATACTGTTACAAAGTTTCCTTTTTTTTCTGTTTCAGCTGCGAATGCAGGCAATAAACTTAACATTAATACAATTACTAATAATGTTGAAATTGTTAAGATTTTTTTCATCTTAATCTCTCCTTTCATAATTTAATAATATTTATATCTTTTAAATTTTAATAACAGCTCAAAAAGGACAAGCTAATTTTTACATAGCTTGCCCTATATTATTTTTTAGTACAACAAATAAACCTTCTATTTCTTCTCTAGAAGGGTAAC
The DNA here is from genome assembly GCA_947588885.1 of uncultured Clostridia bacterium. Taxonomy (GTDB): domain Bacteria; phylum Bacillota; class Clostridia; order TANB77; family CAG-508; genus UMGS1994. The sequence goes on along the minus strand of CANQAH010000091.1, from coordinate 14,392 downwards.
TCTCTCTCTCTCTCTCTCTCTTACAGCCTTAGGGCTTTCATCGTTTTTCATTTTTATTTTCCTTTTTTCCCTATATTTCTTGATTATATTATCATTACCGTTTTAAATTGTCAATGGCTGATATACCGATTGTTTTCCACAAAAAATACCTTAAAAGCGATTTTCTTTTAAGGTATTTTACATTTCCATTTTTTATTATTAGTATTGTTTTGAATTTTTTTATAACCTAAAAACTAAATTCCTGTTTTTGGTGTTTTATCTTTTTGAGCTTCTGCTTTTTTAGCTGCTTCATATTCTGCTACTGCTGTATTGTATGTTTCTTCATCCCATTCTACATTTTGATCTTCTTTGTCATATACTACCATATCTGCAGCTTTTATTATTATTTTTAAGTTTGTTACTGGTGCATTTTCTTCAGTATTATCGTCTTTTAACCATGTAAGTGTATCTGTGTAAACTAAATCTTTTCCTTCTTTAACAGCTTTTTCTAATTTTTCTTTAGATACTCCTACATAATAATCTTCACACTTTTTGCTATCACTTGAATTTGTTAATTTATCACTTGTTCCATCTTCAAATTTTACTGATGAATAAGTATTATCATTATTATTTGGAACTAGTCTTACTCCTAGCCATGCATATCCTGCTGGTCTTCCTTCTAATTCTTCTTCAACAACTCTTAGTGAAGCTGCATAGTATGTAACCTCAACTGTATCTTTATTATCTTCTCCTTGAGTTATTTTAATATTTACAGATGGTTCTGATGAATCAGCATGAATAGTATCACCATTAGTAATGTCTGATACTGTAACAAAATTTCCTTTTGTAGTTTTACGTTCAACAGTTTCAGCAGCCAATGCTGGTAGTATGCTTAACATTAATGTAATTACTAATATACTTGTAATTGTTAAGATTTTTTTCATCTTAATCTCTCCTTTCATACTTTAATAAAATTTATATATTTTAAATCTTAAAAACAACGCAAAAAGAACAAGCTAATTTTTACATAGCTTGTCCTTTATTATTTTTTTGTACAACAAATAAGCCCTCTATTTCGTCTCTAGAAGTGTAACTCTCTCTCTCTCTCTCTCTCTCTCTTACAGCCTTAAGGCTTTCATTGTTTTTCATTTTTATTTTCCTTTTTTCTCTATATTTCTTGATTATATTATCATTACCGTTTTAAATTGTCAATGACTGATATACTGATTGTTTTCCACAAAAAATACCTTAAAAAGTAACTCACTTTTAAGGTATTTTACGTTCCCATTTCTGGATTTTATTATTAGTATTGTTTTGAATTTTTTATAACCTAAAAACTAAATTCCTGTCTTTGGTGTTTTATCTTTTTGTGCTTCTGCTTTTTTAGCTGCTTCATATTCTGCTACTGCTTTGTTGTATGTTTCTTCATTCCATTCTTCTTTGCTATCAGTTTCGTCATATACTACCATATCTTTTGCTTTTACTATTATTTTTAAGTTTGTTACTGGTGCATCACTTTCTGGTTCTGTAGCTTCTTTGTTTTTATACCAAGTAATTGTATCTGTATAAACTAAATCTTTTCCTTCTTTTACTGCTTTTTCTAAGTTTTCTTTTGATACTCCTATATAATAATCTTCACATTTATGATTATTTACATCTGATAATTCTTCGCCTGTTCCATCATCAAATGTTACATAAGTATAGTCCGTTCCACTAGAAGGATATAATCTTACACCTAACCATGCATATCCTGCTGGTCTATGTATTTCTTCATCTTCTTCAACAGCTTTTAAACTAGCTGCATAGTATGTAACTTCAACAGTATCTTTGTTATTGTCTCCTTTAGTTACTTTAACATTTACTGTTGGATCTCCTGATTCTGCATGAATAGTATCTTCATTAGTAATGTCTGATACTGTAACAAATGTACCTTGCTGTGTATTGCGCTCTTCTGTTTCAGCTGCGAATACAGGCAATAAACTTAACATTAATACAATTACTAATAATGTTGAAATTGTTAAGATTTTTTTCATCTTAATCTCTCCTTTCATAATTTAATAATATTTATATCTTTTAAATTTTAATAACAGCTCAAAAAGGACAAGCTAATTTTTACATAGCTTGTCCTATATTATTTTTTGATACGACAAATAAACCTTCTTTTTCGTCTCTAGAAGTGTAGCTCTCTCTCTCTCTCTCTCTCTTACAGCCTTAAGGCTTTCATTGCTTTTCATTTTTATTTTCCTTTTTCCTCTATATTTCTCGATTATATTATCATTACCGTTTTAAATTGTCAATGGCTGATATACCGATTGTTTTCCACAAAAAATACCTTAAAAGTGATTTCCTTTTAAGGTATTTTACATTTTCATATTTTTATTATTAGTATTGTTTTGAATTTTTTACAACCTAAAAACTAAATTCCTGTTTTTGGTGTTTTATCTTTTGAAGCACCAGCTTCTTCTGCTGCTTTTTTAGCTGCTTCATATTCTGCTACTGCTGTATTGTAGCTTTCTTCATTCCATTCTTCTTTTTCATCAGTTTTGTCGTATACTTCCATTTTATCAGCTTTTACTATTACAGTTAACTTTGTTACTGGTGCGTTTGTTTCCTCTGTATTCTCCTCTGTTAACCAAGTAATAGTTTCTGTATAAACTAGATCTTCACCATTTTGAACTGCTTCTTTTAATTTGTCAGCTCTTACTGCAGCATAGTAGTCAAATGATTTTCCACCATTATCTTCTAGTTTTACTTTTTGATCACGTATTTTTACATATGTATATTTCTTGCTACTGTCTGCATCTTTTGGAGTTAATCTTACTCCTAGCCATGCTGATTCAGATGGTCTTTCTGTACCTTCTGTATTTTCAACTATTTTTAATTCAGCTGCATAATATGTAACTACTACTGTGTCTTCATTTTCTCCCGCAGTAACTTTAATATTTACTGTTGGTTCTCCTGAATTTGCATGAATAGTATCTGCATTTGTAATATCTGATACATCTACAATTTTTCCTGATGTATTTTTATGACGTTCAACAGTTTCAGCAGCAAATACTGGTAGTATGCTTAACATTAATGTAATTACTAATATACTTGTAATTGTTAAGATTTTTCTCATCTTAATTTCTCCTTTCATAATTTAATAATATTTATATCTTTTAAATTTTAATAACAGCACAAAAAGGACAAGCTAATTTTTACATAGCTTGTCCTATATTATTTTTTGGTACAACAAATAAGCCCTCTATTTCGTCTCTAGAAGTGTAACTCTCTCTCTCTCTCTCTCTCTTACGCCCTCAAGGCTTTCATTGTTTTCCATTTTCTCACCTTTTATATTTTTAAAGTCTATAATTACTATTTAATTGTTTATATTATATTATTGTAGCTTTAATTTGTAAAGATTTTTTGTGCATTTATATATAATTTTGTAATTACTTTTATATTTGTATTAATAAATCACTCTCTATATAATTTAAATAATGATTTAAGAATGACGAACTTTCCTATAATATAAAAAAACACCTTAAAAGTTCTATACTTCTAAGGCATTTTTCCAATTTCTTGATTTTTATTATTAGTATTGTTGTAAACTAAAAAACTAAATTCCTGTTTTAGGTGTTTTATCTTTTTGAGATTCTGCTGGTTTTTGTGCAGGTTCTTCTTTTTTATTTGCTTCTACAGTCTCTTCATATATTGTGCTATTCCATTCTTCTTCATCATCTTCTTTGTTATATACAACTGTTTTTTCAGCATTTAATACTACTTTTAATTCTGTAGTTGGTGCATCTTCTCCATTTGCTTCTTGACTTGTATACCATGTAAATGTTCCTTCAAAAATTACATATTGTCCATTTTCTACTTTTCCATCTTTAATTGCTTGTTCTAATATTTCTGCATTTACTGGTATAAATCTGTTATGACATTGTGGTGTTCCTAGTGCTTTTACTTCATCACTTCCAGAAAATTTATAATGTGTATATTTTGTATCTTTTGGAGTTAATCTTATACCTAACCATGCTGCATCTTCTGGTCTACTTCCTTTATCAGCAAGAATTTTTAATTGAGCAGAATCATATGAAACTGTTACTATATCTTTGTTATCTCCTGGCACTACATTAATATTTACAGTTGGTCTAGCATCTGCTGAGTGTAAAGAATCTGCACTTGTTATATCTGCTACATCTACATATGTTCCATTTGTATTTAGATTATGTTCTCCTGTATGATCAAAACTTGGTGCATCAGCAAATACTGGTAATACACTTAACATTAATAGAAGTACTAATATTGTTGAAATTGTTAAGATTTTTTTCATCTTTAATTTCCCCTTTCTTTTTTCTTTCTCTTTTTTTCGATATAAATATATATTAAATTATGAAAGCAACTCAAAAAGGACAAACTAATTTTATATAGCTTGCCCTATATTATTTTTAGGTACGACAAATAAGCCTTCTATTTCGTCTCTAGAAGTGTAACTCTCTCTCTCTCTCTCTTACGCCCTCAAGGCTTTCATTGCTTTTCATTTTTTCACCTTTTATATTACTAAAATCTATAATTACTGTTTAATCGTTTATATTATATTATTGTAGTTTTAATTTGTAAAGATTTTTTTGTGTATTTATATATATTTTGGCAATCATTTTTATATTTGTAAGGATAAATAATTCTATTTTAATTTAAATAATGATTTCAGAGCAACGGACTTGCCTATAATAAAAAAAATACCTTAAAAGCTCTATACTTTTAAGGTATTTTTCCAATTTCTTGATTTTTATTATTAGTATTGTTGTAAACTAAAAAACTAAATTCCTGTTTTAGGTGTTTTATCTTTTTGAGCAGTTTTTTGTTGTGCTTCTTCTGCTGCTTTCTTTTCAGCTTCTACTTTTGCTACTTCTGTTTCATAAATTTCTTCATTCCATAATGGTTTATCTTCGCTATTGTCTTTGTCATATAATTTTATGTCATCAAGTTTTATTTTTACAGTTAATACTGTTTTTGGAGCTGACTCTGTTGCACTTGTCTCATCATTTTTTAACCAGTTAAATGTTGCAACATATGTAAATTCAGTACTTCCATTTTTTACAGCATCTTCTAATTGCTTAAGGCTTACTGGTACATAATAGTCAACTGATTTGCCACTATCATCAGAAACATCTATTGTACGTTTGCTGCTTCCTTCTATTAATTCTGCTTTTTTGTACTCTGTGCTATCTCCGCTATCTCCATTTTTAGGAGTTAATCTTACTCCTAGCCATGCGTATCCTTCTTCTCTATTTGTTGCTTGCTCAAGAACTTTTAATGATACAGAAGAATATGTTATTGTTACATCTTCTTCAGTTTCATTAACTTTTTTATAACTAATATTAGCAGTTGGTTTTGATGATGTATTATGTAATGTGTCTTCATTTGTAATATCTGTTGCTGTTGCAATAGTACCTTCTTCATTTGCAAATACTGGTAGTACACTTAACATTAATAGAACTACTAATATTGTTGAAATTGTTAAGATTTTTTTCATCTTATTTTCTCCTTTCATGATTTAATAATATTTATTTTTTTAATTTTAAAAACAATATAAAAAGGGCAAGCTGATTTTTATAAAGCCTGTCCTATAATATTATTTTTTGGTATAACAAATAAGCCTTCTATTTGTTCTCTAGAAGTGTAGCTCTCTCTCTCTCTCTCTTACAGCCTTAAGGCTTACATCATTTTTCATATTTATTTCCCTTTGTTTCTTTATTTCCTGATTATATTATCATTACTACTTTAAATTGTCAATATTTTGCTAAATCACTTGAAATAACTGAATATTATGTATATAATAGACATGAAATTTTTTTATATGAAAGGAAAAATGAAAATGAAAAGAAATATTTTAACAATAATATTAGTATTATTACTTATATTGGCAATAGCATTACCAGTTCTAGCAGTTGATACTGGTGCACAGACTGAAACTGATAATACTTATGCAACAGCAGCTGATAATACAAAGTCAGATTGTTTAAAATCAGATTCTCTTAAACCAGAAATCACAATTGATGATGAACACAATATTACAATGACTTATAGTGCAGCCGCTTTAAAAACAGTTGCAGCAGATGAATCTCAAAATAGACCTATTGAAGCTGCTTGGATAGGATTCAAACTTACAACCCCAACAGAAGCTACAAAGTATAATGTAACTTATAAAGGTCAAACATCTTCAGGTAACATTACTGATTCAACTGTTGAAGATTTTGTTGCTGTAACAGCAGATAAATTAAAAGAAGTTACACAAGCAAAAACTAACCTTGTTTATACTATAAAATATGAATGGTTAAAAGATGCAGCTACTTCTAGAGCTGCTACTGAGCCTGCTGAAAATACAGAAACTATTTCTGAACAAACATTAACAATAGTAATTGAACCACAAGGTGTTGAATTATATGATGGTGTATCTGCAGAATCAGAAGATGTTGTTTTATGGGATGAAACAGCTTATACAGAAAATCTTCCTAAAGAAACATCAGTATCAGCAGCAAAACCAGAAAAAGATACAACACCTAAAACTGGTATATAGTAAAATTCTCAGTACAGTCGGATTTGTTAACAAAAATTAGACATAAAAATTCTATTTAAACCCTAATTGAGTTTTATATTCAGTTGGGGTTTTATAATTTAATACATAACTTGGTTTTGTAAACTGATCGAAGCCTTTATCTAATAGGAAATGCGCAGCACTTTCCTATTAGATAAAAAAATACCATGAAATTAAAATTTCATGGTATTTTTATTGAGATTATTTTCTTTTTAAAATTGCAATTCCTACAATTGCTACTACTGCAACCATTCCTAGTACTGGCAAGTAATTTTCAGCTCCTGTTTTTGGTGTTTCATCTTTTTTAGCAACTTCTGCTGATGGTACAGTGTAATTTTCTTTAACTTCTACACTATTTACCATAACTTTTCCTTCTCCTTCATTTACAACTGTAAATCCTGCCACAGCTCCTTTAATTTCTACGTCACCTTGAAGAACAATCAATTTTGCATTTGCATCTGTTTTTGCATTTTCTATTGCACTTCCTGCTGAATCTCCAACAAAGTATGTATCTTCTATTTTAACTGCTACTGCTCCTTCTGCTGTATCAAATAAAGTTACTTCTGCACCATATGAATCTATGACACCTTTTGATAAGTATAAATCCAATTTGCTTTGATCAGCAGAACTTCCAATGACTGTCATTCCATCACGATTTATAACTACTACTGGATTATCATCTGATTTTACTGAGTTAATTGTTAAAAATGCATTTTCACTTCCTATATTTCCTATAGCTGAAGTATTTGAAGAACTTGTTTTAACTGTTGTTCCAGTAATTGACATACTTCCTTCATTTCTTATTGCGTAAAAATCACCCTTTTCTTCAAATTTTGCTTCATTAACATATGCTATACCTTTATTATTTAAAAGTTCATTTGAACCATTTACTGTTACATTATCTTCAACTGTTAAAACACCTGATTCTGTGTTTGTAATTACTGCAATATTATTACTTTTAGTTATTCCAGTAATTTCTCCAGCTTTAATTACTACTGTTCCTGCATTATAAATAGTTGAAACTCCTGTTGTTCCTTCTCTTTGTTGAATTTTACCTGAATTTCCTTCTTTAGAGTCAACAATTGTTAATGTTCCACCTTCAAATACATTTATTGTAGCGCAACCTGTAGAATAATTCATTAATGTGAATCCATTTAAATCAAGTTCTACATTTTGGCCTTCTTTAACTTCAATGTCCATTCCTACGTTATCGTTATCGCTATTATAAATTGCATTTCTATTTAATTGCATTTTAACAACACCTTGTTCATCAGGACCACTTTTGGTAATTGGGCATCCATCCCAAGTATTTGTTGTTGCATCAAAAGCATATGTGTTCATTGGTAATGAAATTACTGTTGAAAATAATGCTATTATTGCTATTGCTGCAATTACGAAAATAATTCTTTTAGTCTTTTTCATCCTTTTCTTCCTTTCTTTTTATATACTTTTTAACATAAAAAACAATTCAAAAAAGACAAGCTAAACCAAAATAGCTTGTACTATATTATTTTTAGGTACAACAAATAAAACTTCATTTGGATTAGAAGTTTCTTTTACATTCTTAAGGTTTTCACCACTTTTCATATTTGTCCACCTCTGTTTTTTATTTTATGAATTTTACTTAATTTATAATAGTATTTTCAATTTTCTCTGTAAATATTTTATATATAATTTTAATGTAATTTTAATACGATTTTAACAATTTATCCTTTGTTCTATGTGCAAAATTTTGCGAAGCCTTTAATAATAGGAAATGCAGAGCATTTTCCTATTATAAATAAAATGTGATGGCATGATTGCCATCACATTTTATTTATGATTTAGATGATTCTGAACCTGTTTTTTTGTTCCACCATTCTTTACCTTTTTGAATAAATTGTTGTATTTCTTCATTTGTTGCTTCTTCTGATTCAGATTTTCTTAACATTTGTTGTGGTGTTTTAACTGTTGTACTTCCAATTGCAGTAAATTTTACATCTATTTTATTATCATTGTAAGTTCCATCTTCTTTAACTATTGTAAAGTTTTGAATTGTTTTTAATCCAGTTACATATTTATCTTGATCGTCTAATGTTACTTCTAATTGAACTGTTCCATTTTCATTAGAAGTTCCATCTTGCATTGTTGTTTTCTCATTGTTTTGATCAAGGTATGTTAAGTTTAACCAATTGCTGATTTTTTCTTTACTTACTGTAACCGTATAAGTATGTTCTTGACCATCTTTTTTCTCTACTTTTGTTAATGCATAAATACTGTTTGCTTTATCAATGTTTCCACTTTCATCTTTCTTTATGATGTCTTTTAATAATACTAATTCATGAGTTCCATCGCTTACAGCATCAAATTGATTAAAATATGTCCACTCATTTAATTTTGGTCTGTCTGTCTCTTTATTTATCTTTTCTGATTTTTCAACAACAATATATTCTTTAATATCATTTCCAGCATTTACAGATTCTCTTGGGAATGAATACTGTTCTATCTTACTTTCGTTTTCGCCTTCTGTATATAATTTTGTTTTGCTTTCTCTGTCAATTTCAAACTTATATTTTTCTACTCCACCTTTAATTTTATTATCTTTTTCTATTGTTAAGCTTGTAGCTTCCTGAGTATTTTGAGCTGCTTCATTAATAAGTTCTTCTGCTGTTTTTACATTATCATAATTTACTGTATATGTTTCTGCTGCTTCTTCTCCGTCTCCATCAACATCTACTGTAATTTCATATTGTTTACCATTTTTTCCAGTTATTTGATTTGTTTTTATTGCTTCTAGATTTAAATTCATTTTCTTAGTCTCATCAGCACTTACAGTAGCTATTCCATTTTCTGATTCTTGGTTATACTTGTAATTTTGTACTTCTCCATTTGGATTTGTAACTTTAACTGTTGATATATTATCTTTGAATTTATCTGATGTTAATGTTATTGGAATATAAAATTTTCCATCACTTTGTGTTTTAATTGTTCCAGATATATTATTTCCATCTGCAGTTATTCCACTTTCACTATTTTGTAGAACAACATTTGCTACTGGATTTTTTGAATATGCTGCATAATACATTATATCTTTACTTAAAACTTCATCATCAAAATTATCTACTTGTCTAGTCTTTGGAATTGTTCCTAAACTTTCTTTTGCATCTTCATTAACATACCAATGTTTAAATGTATATTCTTTCATTTTATCTGGATATTTTTCTTCAACGCTTTTCCTAAATTCTTCTATTTCACTATTATCTATTTTTTCGCCGCTGTAATACCATTTAACCATTGCTAAAGCAAGTCCTTCTTCTGCTCTAACTATTGGATCAAAAAATGTTACGCAATAAATTTTTGAATTCTTCTCTTGAGTATAATAGCAGTTATCATATACTGTTACATGTTTATCAGTAGTAGCATGTTGTTTTGTTACTGCATAATAATTATTTGTTTTTGTCATTGATGTTCCAGTTATTTTTACTGTTCCATCTACTACTCCATTATAATCTTTTCTAGGTATTCTAATTGCTGGTACATCATAACTTTCTCCTTCATTTTTTATGTTTGATGCTGTTAATGTTCCACCTGATACAATTATTCCTGCATTATAATCTGTTTGATCATCTGTAAATGTTCCTTTATCTATTCCTGATACATCAATATTATTAGCTGTAACTGTTGCTCCTTTTTCTACTTTAAGTTCTGAATTTTTTCCACCTGTAAGTTTTAGGTCTGAAATTGTTACTGTTCCAGATTGTACATCAATTACTGTTTCTTTATCACTTCCATTTACTTTTATTTCTGTTGTAGGTGCATCTGTACTTACTGTATTTATTCCATCTGTTACTGGTTTTATATTGATTTCATTATCTGTACTAACGCTTATTGGATTTTCAGTTGTATAATTCCCATCAATATATATTGTACTGTAATCTTTGTCTTCTTTTGCTATTACATCTTCTATTTTTGTAGCTCCTAGTCCGTTTCCATCATTTTGTTTTACAACTGCAAAGTCTGAATCAAATTTGAATGTATATGTTTTATCAGTGTCTTCTGATAGTTCTGTTCCATCATCTTTTACTAATTTTACAGTTTCATCTTTTGGACTACCAATTTTAATCTTAAATTCTTTATTGTTATATTCAAGTTGATCTAATGTGGCTGTATCTTCCTGATTACTTAGTTCATCATCAAAAGCTTTTTTAGCACCTTTTACAATTTCTTTTCTTAAATTTTCTCCTTCACTAGTTAATAAACCTTTACCTGTTTCTTGGTCATATGATTTATCTCCATCTGCTGTATATTCTGAAGTAAATTCTTTTGATTGTCCGCCAACAGTTAAAGTAATATCTTTAATTTCTCCTCTTTCAAGTATATAAGCTATTGTTCCAGGTATACTTGTTTCAGCAAGTTGTTTTAATTCAACTTTTGGACTATCAATATTAATTGTTATTTCATTTTTATTTGCCTCATCTTGAGTTAAATTAAATTTTCCACTAAAATCATTTGAATAAGTTGTGTCTGTGCTATTTAAATCTTCAACTACTTCTTCAACAAATTTATCTACATTTAATGTATAATGTGCTGTTAATGCTGTGTCTGTAGTTATATTAGTTAATTTTTCAACTTTTTCTCCTTCTTTATACCATCCATCAAATTTACGATATTCTTTCTCTTTATCAGTCATTTCTGGGGTTGGTAATTTTTCTATTGAACCATTAGTTTTTATATATTCGTTTTGTGGATTTTCTAAAGCTCCTGCTTCATAACTAATTATTAATTCTTTTTCTAGACTAATATTATAAGTTTTTCCTGCTTGTTCAGATACACCTTTAAATTTAGCATTTGATTTATTAGGGAATATTCCTAATTCTATTTCTTGTTCGTGACATTTGTCATATAAATCATTTAGTGTTTTATTTTCTTGATTATCTAAAACTTTTTCTTTTATAAATTTTTGTATATCTGTTGCAACTTGCCCTTTAACTTCTTGTTCTGTTACATTTTCATCATTTTTACTTAATTCTTCTTTTATTGTTTCAAGTTTTAGTGATAGAGTTTGTTTATTCATTTCAAGGTCTATACTAGATACTTCTCCAGATACTAATGCATGTGCTAATGTTGAAGCTATTGCTGTATCTTGTATATCTGCTATCTTTGTATCTCTTTCTTCTATGTCAATTTTTAGACTTCCATCACTTGGAGTTCCTTCAACTTTAAATTTTCCATCTGATTTTTCGTTTATATGTGTAATTGCATCTGTTAAATATTTATCTACATCAACTTCCCATATTGGGTTTAACGTTACATCTTCTGTAACAGTATTTTCACTTTCTCCATCTTCTGTAAATTTATATTCTTCTGGTTCTCCATCTTTGTTAGAACTCCAATGATAAAATGTATTATATTGGTTATCATCCAACTCATGTTGTTCTTTTACTGGATTTTCAGGTTTTTCTACTTTTTCTCCGTCATATACTTCTTTTTCTAGTTCTCCGTCTTTATTGTAGTCATTAAATGTTACTGTATGTAATTTTACAAAGTCCACATTACAATAATCTATGTAATATACTTGTTCTTTATATTTTCTTTCTGTATCTCCGTCATTGTCAATTGTTATTTTTAGTGTCTTTTTACATTTGCAATCTTGTGCATTTGTACATTTTCCGCTTTCTGTGCAACAATCGCAATCACTACATTCTTCAACGTTAAGAGGTATATGTTGTAAAATTGTTAATGTTCCATCTGAAAAATCACTGTATTTAGCTTCTTTTTCTGTACCATTTCCATCTTCAATTTTAACTTTTATATTTTCAGTAATATTATCTGGCTTTATTGTAAAGTTATAAAAATATGAATCTAATTCATTTTTTGCAAATCCACCAGTTAATTTTTGTTCTTTGATTGCTCCTGTTAATAATCCAGTTTCAGAATCATATGATAATTTATCTTTATGGCTTGTATTTTCTTCGCTTAATGTTATGTCATTTGGAAATTTATATCCCCAATTTGTTAATTGAGTTTTATCTGTTTCTGATGCATTTGTTCCATCTATTGTAATTTCTGCTGTTGTTAATGATTGGAAATCTAGCTTTGTATAGTCTACTATTATTTCGTAAGGAAGATATTTGTCACTATCACCATCCATATCTACTATTACTTTAAACTGATCTAGATTTGGATTTAACTTCATTAAAATTGCTATTTCATTATCTGTATCAAATGAATCTTTTGTTATTACTTTAGTTGGTTCCATTGATTCTTTTTCATCTTTTGGAATCTTTACTTTTACATCAGTGCCATTTTCACCATTTTTTGCTTTTTTATCTGTTTTTATAACATATACCAAATAATATCCATCTGTTTTAGTTGATTCTTCTCCAAAACCATTTGCTTTAGTCATTTTCATTAATGGTAATAAACCAGAAACTTCAACTGTATTTTTATCTTTTTCTGTTATTGTTAAACCATTTTTGTAATCTTCAAAGTTTGATATTTTTTCAGGTTCAAATCCCATATTTTTAAATGCTGTTTTAATTGATTCTGCTGCAGTAGTTGGAATTTCTTTTGTAACTGTAAATTTTGAATTTTTTCTTAAATTTAGACTACTAAAGTCTATTCTTATTTTTGTTGGTACTCCATCCACTTCAACTATGATGTCACGATATTTTGTAGTTTCATCTTCTTCAACTTCCATTAAAACTGTAATAGATTTTTGATTTCCAAAATCTGCTACATTGTATTCATTATCATTTGGACTATCTTTTACAGGTATTTTTAATTTAGCTTTTGTTGAATCAACACCATCATTTAATTTTACTGTATATGCAAAATAATATGTTGTTTTTTCATTTTGTCCAAATCCTTTTATTTCTGTCTTTTCAATTACATCTCCTGTAACTGTATATACTCCATCACTTCCAGATATAGTATATGTATCTTCTTGTTCTTTTTCATATCCAAATTTCGATTTCAATTCTGCTGTATCATTTTCTGATACTTCTTGACTTATAGTTGCTGGGGCATTATATGTAAATTCTACTGTATATTTTTCTGATTTATTTCCTTTATGTGAACGAGCTACTTTTTCGTCCATATTTATCGTTAAGTCTAAAGTTTTTCCAACTAATTCACCAAGTGTAATATTTTCTGGATTTTCTTCAGGTGCTAATGTCTTTAAAGCTTCTTTTACTTTATTCCAAATTGATGTTTCTGCCCCTTCTTGTGCTGCTTCATCTTTTGAAATAGTTACATTTCCTATTGTCACACTGCTAACATATTTTTCTTTTAGTATACTACCAATAATTTCTGCTATTTCATCTTCACTTATTTTTTCGTTTTTATCCAATACTGTAAATGTTATTTTTCCTGTATTTTCATCAAATTTCACAGTATATCTATTATTTGATGTTATTTTCTTTTCTGATTCTTTTAATAAATTATCTGTATTAACTTCTTCATATACATAGTCATAATCAATATAATGAATGCTTAATTTTGTTTGAGCTGTTAATTGAGTGTCACCTACGTAATTACTTAGAATATTCCATTTATTATCTGTAGAAAAATCTCTTTGTACTCTATGTATTGTCATTTCTTTTAGTATTTCATCTTTGTTATTTGTATTAATTTCATCATTCTTTTTTCTTTCTATACTTCTTGCTGCAAACATTATATCTCTTGTGTCTAATTTATATCTTGAAGTAAAGATATGTTCTCCAATAACATAATATGAATCAATGTTTTGTTTTGATGTCTCTTCAATTTTATTTAATTCTTTTCCTAGTTCTTCTACTGTCATTTCTCTAGCTGATACTGATTTTGATATTGTTATCGCAAAGAACATTG
>CANQAH010000090.1 GCA_947588885.1 uncultured Clostridia bacterium | reverse complement strand
CACTCATTTTCATTATATATTGTTTCATTTGATATTATTGGAGCAATCTCTAATATTGGTTCAAGCATTGGCTTTAACGATTCTGGATCACCATTCGTAAATTTATTTAAAAATTTCCAGTTCATTAAATCTTCCATTGACTTATTTTTAAGCATTTTTATCAAAGTTTTAAATTTCAAATACATAAATTTTTTATACAAATAAGATAACTTTATACATGGTGCTCCATCAAAAAATGCATTATTAACTCCTATACCATTATTAGTTAATTGATATAGCAATTCTATTCCAATTTCTGCTCCCATTGACTGCCCATATATCATATCAATAGTTTGAATATTCTTTTCCTTTAAGTATTCCATAATATAAGATACTTCTTGGCTTCTTGTTGTAAAAGTACTATTTTCATAATGGCCTGTATATTCTGGAAGAATTATATAATAATCATCTCTTAAAGTATTATATAGTTCTGCCATACTTTTACTATTACAAAAAGAACCCGGTAACATTATTATTTTTTTGTTTTCTTTGTTTCCGATAGTATTTATTAACATATGGACCTCCTACAATTACAATATATCTAACTAATTATTTTATAATACTCTTTTTCAAAAAATAATAACCAATCCATTATTTGTTTATTACTTATCATTTCTTTAAATTCTTTTATTGTAACATATTTAGCATCAATAACTTCATTATCTGCAAATTTTAGATCTTCTATTTTTATATCTTTTCTTAGTATATAAATATCTCTAAACCAATTTACACTTTTCTTTTCCGTTATCGTTCTAATTTTTTTTAATTCATTCTTTTCTACACTTATTCCAATTTCTTCTTTTAATTCTCTTTGTATTCCTTCAATACTAGTTTCTCCGCTACAAACAATTCCACCTGTTGGTTCCCATGTTCCTCCATGAATTTTATTTAGATTTCTTTGTGATAATAATATTTCATTATTATCGTTAATTATCCAACATTGAACATATAGTATATATTCATTATCTTTTAATTTAGTTTCTGGTATTCTTTCAATTATTTTTCCTGTAATTTCTTTTTTTTCATTATATATATCTAATAATTCCATTTTTTCTCCATAAAAACTATTTAATTACTATTTGACAAATTGATTATACATTATTTCTTATAAAAAAGATAGCAGTTAATAGTTGGTGTTATAACGCCAACAGGTCATTTCTAGAGTCCAAGTAAAGCAAAGTAAAGTAAAAAAAACAGAAAGTAGTTAAATTACTTTCTGCTTTTTGGCTCGGGTTGTAAATATCTACAACTCCGACATCTCTTTTCTTATATATTATAATTTTATTTTATAAAAATTGTCTTTTAAAACAATCGTCCATTCATCACTTATCTTTTTCTCGGCGCTTATAGTTTTATAAAGAACTCCTCCATTTTTAATAATTGTTTTATTAGATCCATAATTATATTCGTAACAGCCTAATATAGCTTCTTTCATTTGTTTTTCCTTACATACCTGTAAAGCATATTTTAACATTTTCGTAGCATAGCCTTTTCTTCTTTCGCTAGGTCTAACTCCATAACCAATATTTCCATATAATTCTTTAAGTTTATCCGGCAAATCAAATCTTATATTTAATAATCCTACTAATCTGTTTTCATCAAAAACTAAATACAAATAATACTTTCCCCACTCATCATCTGCTTTTTCACTATTTCTATTTACTTTTTCAACCCAGTCTTTATATTTCATATTAGTCAGCCCTAGACTCGCACTAATACTCTTTTCTTGATTTGAATAATGCTCTATAACATAATCCTTTAATATTTCATAATCATCTAATGTTGGCAATCTGTAATTCATTTTAAACACCTCTCGTACTTTAATTTATTTGTTCTTTAAGCATGAAAAATTAATTAATATACCTTTATCTTCATATCCTGCATTTATATAAGCTTTATTTGATGGAATATAGTTATAATCTGTATATAATAATGGAACTAAACCTCTCTTCAATATTTCATTAGTCATAAGATATATTAAATTTGCAGCATAGCCTTTTTTTCTTTCTTCAGGAGGAGTATAAACATGATTAATTTTCGCCTGTTCTCCTATTATACTGTAACTTCCCATACAAACGATTTTATTTTCGGCATTTCTCAATATATAAAATTTATCATCAGAAATAAATTTTTCAACATCTGTCTTTGATTGTTCCATTGTAATTGAATCAACACCATTCATTTCCATATTATCATCATACCAATATTTTTCTAATACCTCGCCATCACTTTCAGTAGTTCTTGATAAAACACCATCACACACTTTTGGTACTTTTGTATGATGACATATCAAAAATCCCATTTCAAAATAATCATCAGCATTCAAATTAGCAAAATTTCTTTCTACTAGTAAATCATATAATTCTTTTTTACAAGTAAATTTATCTCTTTCATTGTCTGTTAAATACATTTTGATTAATTCTTCTATCTCTTCTATTTTAGATTTATCAAAACTATCACTTGTCCAAATCCAAGTAGGTAGCCTTTTTGAACCTCTACATGCTATATAACTTTCTTCATCACTATAAAGTTCTAACTCTGGACTTGATAAATTTTTAAATATTAAATTAAACTTATATTTATCTTTTCGAAACTCATTGCTTTCAAAAATTCTATTATTGGAGTCTATTTTTTTATACATTGTCATCACTCCTAAAAAAAACAAAAGCGTATTTTATCTAAAGAAATTATTTATATCATCTTTTATTTCCACAAATCTATCTTGCAAATCATAAAAACTTCTTGTATCTTTATTAAATCTAACTAAAGTCCAATTTTTATTTTCAAGTATCATCTGCTCAAATGGAAATCTTATAATTCCAGGTGTATTAAATCCTACTCCAAATTCAAG
>CANQAH010000089.1 GCA_947588885.1 uncultured Clostridia bacterium | reverse complement strand
TGCCAGGAATGGATAATCAATATGGAAATATGAATCAAGTAAATCCACAGCAAATGAGCCAACAAATGCCAGGAATGGATAATCAATATGGAAATATGAATCAAGTAAATCCACAACAAATGGGCCAACAAATGCCAGGAATGGATAATCAATATGGAAATATGAATCAAGTAAATCCACAGCAAATGGGTCAACAAATGCCAGGAATGAACAATCAATATGGAAATATGAATCAAGTAAATCCACAACAAATGGATCAACAAATGCCAGGAATGAATAATCAATATGAAAACGTGAATCAACAACAAATGGAACAGACTCTTCCAGGATTAGATAATTTTGGAAATGTAAATCCAGTAGAACCACAACAAATGGAGCAAACATTGCCAGGTGTAGAAAGCTTTGAGTATGCAAATCAAGTAGAGCCACAGCCAATGGAACAAACAACATTACCAGGCATAAATGATTTTGAAGATGTAAACCCAGTAGAACCACAACCAATGGAACAAACACTACCAGGTTTAGATGATTTTGAAGATGTAAATCCAGTAGAAGCACAACCAATAGAACAAACATTACCAGGTTTAGATGATTTTGAAGATGTAAATCCAGTAGAACCACAACCAATGGAACAAACATTACCAGGTTTAAATGATTTTGAAGATGTAAATCCAGTAGAATCACAACCAATGGAACAAACACTACCAGGTTTAGATGATTTTGAAGATATAAATCCAGTAGAACCACAACCAATGGAACAAACATTACCAGGTTTAGATGATTTTGAAGATATAAATCCAGTAGAACCACAACCAATGGAACAAACACTACCAGGTTTAGATGATTTTGAAGATATAAATCCAGTAGAACCACAACCAATGGAACAAACATTGCCAGGTTTAGATGATTTAGAAAGTATAAAATCAAAAGAAATTACACCATATGAAGAAGATGAAATAATAAATGATGCAAACAATTCAATAGCTCCTATAGAAGAAAAAATAGAAAATCAAATGAATAATAATTCTGTAGACAATTTAGTTGAAGATTTTGTTGAACTATCAGAAGATAACGTGAAAAATAAATTTGAAACCAATAATAATATTGTTGGTGTTCCAGCACCTGAAATGCCTACAGAGACAAAAACAGCAGATTCATATAGCCCTAGTCTAGAAAAAAGAGATACAATTCAGGAATTAGAAAAAAATAAAGTTTATCAAACAGGAAGTTTAGAAACAGTTTTAACAAAAGATAAAAAAATAGTTGCATTTGTAGGAGCAAGTAAAAATGGTACATCATTCCTAATAAATAATTTAGCATGCTTATTCTCTTCAATAGGAGTAAAAACAGCTATATTAGATATGACACAAAACAAAAACTCATATTATATATATACAAACAATGATGAAAAACTTAGAAGTATTTCATATACATGTATAGAAAAACTTGAAAAAGGAACAGCAGAAGGTATTAGAGTTGACAGAAATTTAGAAGTTTATACAGCAATGCCAAATGATGGAAAAGATTATTCAAATAGTGAAGCAATTTTATCAACATTAGCACAAAATTCATCATTAATATTAATCGACTGCGATTTCCATACAGATTATGGATATTTTGCAAATGCACAAGAAATATATATAGTTCAATCTATGGATATATTAACAATTCAACCATTAACAGCATTTTTAAGAGATTTGAAAACAAGAGGACTACTAGAACAAGACAAATTAAGAGTTGTAATAAACAAAGAAATAAAAGTAAAAGGATTATCATCAAAAGCGGTAATTGGTGGAACAGCTTTCTATAATGATCCATCTATGTCATTTATGACAGAATTATTTAATAAAGATAAAATAAAAGCATGTACAATTCCTTTTGATGAAAACGTATATTCTAAATACTTAGAGGCAATGCTAAATTGTGTAATATCAATAAACGGATATGGTAAAAACTTTATGAATAGCCTAAAGATATTGGGAAATATGGTATATCCTTTATTAAGCAAACAAACATATAATCCTCAACAGCAACAAGTAAATAGTTATACAAACAATATGTTCTCAAGTCAAACGAATGATACACTAAATCAAATGAAAAATAATTATTAATGCAAAGAGGTGAAAAGAGTGGTACTAATACCAATAGTTGTATTAATTGGAATAATAGGAATTCTAATTTTTTACAATATTAACATTAAAAAGAAATTAACAACATTTAGCAATGTTTCTTCCAAAATAAATAAATTAAATGCATTACAAGATTTTATGAATATTACTGGAGAAGATACATCAGTTGATGAAAAAATAAAAAAAATAAATCAAGTGTTAATTGATAAATTTGAAATCAAATATTCAACAATAGTAGTATTCAATGGAGCGGAATACGTTTTGAAAGCAACAAATACAGATGAAAAATATTGGAAGAATTTGACAAATTTGCATACAGAAGAAGTTTTTAAAGATAGTATTAGTACTGCAACTCCTAAGTATATAACAATAGATTCAGAAGATGAAAAGTTACCTTATCAGCAACTTGATTTTTCTAGAGCAAAGTCAGCAATGTTTTTTCCACTATATATTGATAGTGTGTATATAGGATATTGGATTATTGAAAGTTCAGTAATACACGCATTTGATGATACAGATACAACTTTATTAGAAGTAATAAAAGATGATATTGTTTCAATTTTGAAAACAGTTTCATATCAAACAGCAATGGAAAGCATAGCAAGAGTAGACCAATTTACTGGATTATATTCAGCCGAATATTTATATGGACAAGCAAAGTCAACAATAGATACAGAAGCAACATCAATAGTTTCGATGTTTAAAATAACTAATATACAAGAAATAAATGATACATATTCTAGAACTACTGGAAACAATATAATTATAGCTGTTGCAAACTGGGCAAAAACATATGTTAAATCTACAAATGTATTTGTAAGATATATGGGACCAAAATTTGCAATAGTTTTCGTAGGACAAAGTGAAGAAGAAGTAACAGAAGTAGTTAAAGCTTTAAAAGCAGATTTAGAAGATACACAAGTAGAATATATAAATCCAGAAACATCTGAATCAATATATGTTAGACCAAGAATTAATTTTGCAATAGGAAATTATTATAAAGGAACTGGACTTGAAAGTGTAACTAAAAAATTAGAAGAATATCTAGATCAAGCACCTATAGAAGAACACAATATTAATTTTATATAAAAGGAGAAAATATGGATTTTGATAAAACAATGAGTTTTAAAGTAGAAAAAGACTCAAGTTTAGAAACAAGAGAAGTTATGAAAAAAGTTTATGAAGCTTTAGCAGAAAAAGGGTATAATCCAATAAATCAAATTGTTGGATATATATTATCAGGAGATCCAACATATATAACTAGTCATAATGATGCAAGAAATCTAATAAGAAAAGTAGAAAGAGATGAACTACTTGAAAAAATGGTAAAAAATTATATAGGATTAGATAAATGAGAATATTAGGAATTGATTATGGAGATAGTAGAGTAGGAATCGCAATTACTGATGCATTAGGAATTACAGCACAAGGACTTGAAACAATATATCATAAAGGAAATGATAAAATTGTATTAAAAAGATTAGATGAAATAATGCAAAAATATGAAATAGATACTATAGTGATTGGAAAACCATTAAATTTAAATGGAACAAACTCAAAAAGAATGGAAATAACAAATGAGTTTATTCATAAACTTAAATGTAAATATAATAAAATAAAAATAGATACACAAGATGAAAGGCTAACAACAGTAGAAGCCCACAGAACAATGAATGAATTGGGGATAAATCCTCGAAAAAAGAAAGATTTAGTGGATACAATAGCCGCAGTTTATATATTAGAAACATATATGAACAAATAGTTTTTAAATTTGAAGATAAAGTTCTTCACTTAAAATAAATAAGAGAATATGAAACAATTTGTTGATTGTTTGTACACTCATAAATAAATGAAAGGAGAAAAATATGGATAACGAAGAAAAAAACGTACCAGAAATGGAGGACGATCTAGATAATGTAATAATTCTTAACGATGAAGATGGAAATGAAGTTCAATTTGAATTTTTAGATTTGATAGAATATGATTCAGAAGAATATGTTGTATTATTACCAGTAGAGCAAGTTGAAGATGACGAAATAGGTGAAGTTGTAATATTAAAGGTGGAACCAACAGAATCTGAAGAAGAGGAATCTTACGTTGGAGTTGAAGATGAAGAAACTTTGAACAAAGTATTTGAAATATTCAAAGAAAAATTCAAAGATGAATTTAACTATGTAGATGATGATGAACAATAATAAGAAATTATAAAATATGTTATTATATCAAAAAGAATTGAACAATAAAGGCGTTCTTTTTGTTCAATTAGAACAAAGGAACGTTTTTCTACATATGGGAGGAAAATTAAATGGTAGGTGTACTAAGTTACCTAATTTCTTTTTTAGGAATACTTTTTTGGGGATTCAGATTAGTTGTAGTATTTTGTGCAACAATGGAAATTGATTTTGGATATGAACCAATAAACCTTAATCTTGAAATAGGATTATTATTTTTATCAATTCCATGCTTTGCATTAGTATTAAAAAGACATTTAGGAGGAGCATTTGCTTATTTCATATTATTTACATTTTACTTCGGAAATGATTTATATAGTCGAATTACAGCCAATATATTAGGAACACAAGATGTGTTAATTGATGCAATAGGTGTTATATTGCCACTAATAACTTTGATAGATATAGCATTAAATAGGGATAGATATGGTTCTGGAGAAGACAAGAAAACAGTATGGTTTTATGGAAATAAAGACTTTGATAGAAAGCTCGATGAGAGGGCTGATAAAAATAATTATAGAACATAAAATTGAGATGGCAACATCTCTTTTTTATATAATAGGAAATTGCTCCGCATTTCCTATTATATAAAGGCTTCGCCCAAATTGCACACAAATTTTTTTAATAAAAATTTGGCGCATAGAACAAACACGCGGACTTTG
>CANQAH010000088.1 GCA_947588885.1 uncultured Clostridia bacterium | reverse complement strand
ATACCTAATATTTTAGTTTAAAGGAGTATATATGGAAAAAGTAAAAGAAAAAAATAATAACTTTTTTAGTAAATTCAAAAAATCTATTGGAAGATTTCCAATAACAATAGGGACAATATTTTTCTTAATGATTGTTTATATATTAGATATAAATAATGATATGTTAGTATCGAATATAAGTACGTTTATTCTTATATTTGCAAGTGAAACATTTCTAATTGAAACATTATTTAGAGAAAAATTTAAAAACAAAATTGGTTATTATATTTTAGCTACAATTATAAGTGGTGTTCTTACATATGGGAAAAATATAAAAGGAAATTTTTGGGGAATAGAAAAAGATATATTTCTATTCTATTTAACTTCGTTTATAACATGTTTAAAAATTACACTTATTAATTTGGGAATATATTTTAATTATAAGAAATCAAATAAATCTTTTAGTGAGTATGCAACCAAAACATTTATAAGTCTTGTTAAAACCAATTTAATATATATGATATTTGCAATTGGACTTGCTATAATAACTGCAATTTTTGTATTCTTGATATTAGGTGGAAAAGGATATAATTTAATTATAAAAATAGAATTGTTGCTTATAGGAATATATTATGTTCCGAGAATAATTTATAATATTTATGATCCTAATTCTGAAATGGGAAAATTTGCAAAGATCGTAATAAAATATGTACTTGAAAGTTTAATTATAATTTCATTTGCAATCATATATATGTATATTATAAAAATTTTAATATTACATAGTATGCCATCAAATCAAATATTTAGAATTCTAACAGCATTATTTATAATGGGTCTACCTATATGGACAATGTGTGGAGCATTTAATGAAGAAAAAACATTAGATAAAATAAATGATAAATTGCCAATCTTGTTTATACCATTTATTTTGCTTCAAATATATGCAATAGGAGTAAGAATTATATCAAATGGTTTTACAATATCTAGATATTTATGTGTAATGATAGTTATTTTTGAAATAATATACACAATAATATATTTGAAAAATAAAGAACATGTTGGAAGAACTTTAATAGTGTTTTCAGTACTTTCAATAATTTCAATTATTGTTCCATATATAAATATGTATACAGTATCAGCTATGAGCCAATGCAATAATATGAGATTGTACACTAGAAAAAATGATTTATCAGATGAAGATAAAAGAAAAATAATTAGTGGATATAATTATTTAAAAAGATTTGATATAGGAGAAAAATATATTACTCAAGAAGATAGAGATTATATTAACATGATATTACAGGAACAAGGAGAATATTTGCCAGCTGACATAACTAGAACTGAACAGTTACATGCTATTACAAAAATTGATTCTGTAAATATTGAAGGATATAAAACATTACATAAAATAAGAGAGGCACAATATACAAGTACAGAAGATGGCAAAGTTATATTAGAAATAGATGGACTAAAGATAGATATAACAAATAAAATGCATGAATATTTGGAACATCATACTGATATATATCTATATTTTGATTCCGAAAATGAATTTGAACAGGATAATGTAAAAATAATATTAACAGAGATAGAAATTACATATGATGAAACAAAAACAATTTCTCACTTTATGATTGATGGATTTTTACTAGAAAAATAGAATAAAATTGTAGAAGTATATAAAGAATAGCTTTAGGAGTTAAAAAATGGTAATAACTATAGATGGTTTATGTGTAAATGGAAAAACAACACTAGCCAAAAAGATTGCTAAAAAAATAAATTTTAAATATTTCAGTGCAGGAACAATATATAGATGTATAGCTTTAGAAATAATAAATAAAAAGTTAGATATAAATGATATTGATAATATAATTAAGGAAATATCTAATATAAAAATTGATATTAGTGACGAAAAAATTATATTAAATGGTACAGATGTAACAGATGAAATTAGAACAAGTGATGTTACTATAAAATCTAATAAATGGGCTACTATTCCAGAAATAAAACAATTAGTAAGAAGCGTTCAAAAAGAGTTTATAAAATCTAATGATACTGTTATGGAGGGAAGAGATATTGCGACAAGGATTGCTCCAAATGCGGATATGAAATTTTATTTATATTCAGATTTTGAAAAACGTGTTGAAAGGGTATTAAATGAAAATAGTCATAAAAGCAAAAAAGAAGCGGAAGAATACATAAAACGAATTGATGATGTTGATATAAATGAGGGAAACTTTGTAAGACCTGAAAATGCTATAGAAATAGATACTTCAAATTTAACACTTGATGAAGTTTATAAAAAAATGATTAGTGAAATTAATAAACTAATGGATAAAAAATTTATGGAACGCTAAAAATTATATGTTATTAAAAAGCGTTTGAAATATTAAACATAGAAAAAGGGAAACATAAAATGAAAATAGGATATCAAGGAATTATAGGTTCTAACAGTGAAGAAGCAGCACACATACTAGCAAATAAATTAAAATTAGAAAATGTAGAATATATACCATTAATTACTTCTAAAAATGTTATTAAAAGTTTAGAAAATGGTGAAATAGAATATGGAGTTTGTGCAACTAGAAATTATTATGCAGGAGAAGTTGAAGAAACTAAAAAGGCAATTGAAGAATCCAAAATAAAACTTAAAATTTTAGATAAAATTGATGTACCAATTCATCATTCTATATTTAAAAAAAATAACAAAATAAAAAATGAAGATTTAACTCAAATTGCATCACATGTTCAAGCTTTATTACAAACAAAAGAATTTAGAAAGAAAAATTTACCAAATCTTAAAGAACTGGAAGTTGAAGATACAGCATTAGCTGCTAAATATTTAGCAGAAGGTGAATTACCTGAAACTACTGCGATTGTAAGTAGAAAAAATGCTGGAGAAATGTATAATTTAGAATTAATGTATGAAAATATTGAAGATTTGAAAAACAATTTAACAGAATTTGCTATTTATGTAAAAGCCTAAATAGATAAAAGAAATTGAATTTTATAGAAAAAAATTTTTTTTGATTAGAAGGTATTGAATCAGAATATGAAGAAGAAACATATTTCAAAAATGTTTAGCATAATAAAATAAATTTGAAATGATATGAAAAGTAAATGTCTAGCTGTTGTATTTACTTTTGCAATGGTTATTTTAAATCTTAATTTAATACTTGACTACAATATACTTAATTGTGATATAGTATATATAAATAAAATTGATGGGAGGTTTTTTAATGGAAAAAGCTAAAGTTTATTTTACGAGGGAGTTGACTCCAGAAAGTGTTGTTAAAATGTTTAAGACTTTAGGAAAAGAATTACCTGGAAAAGTAGCAGTAAAGGTTCATTCTGGAGAAAGAGGAAATCAAAACTATCTTCGCCCAGAATTTTTAAAAGATATGATAGAATATGTAAATGGAACAATGGTTGAATGTAATACAGCTTATGATGGCGCAAGAGACACAACTGAAAAACATAAAGAATTAATGGAAGAACATGAATGGACTAAATACTTTGATGTTGATATTATGGATGCAGAAGGACCAGACAAAGTATTAGAAATACCTAATGGAAAAGTAATTAAGAAAAACTATGTTGGAAAAAATATAGACAACTATGATTCAATGTTAGTTCTTTCACATTTCAAAGGACATCCAATGGGTGGATATGGAGGAGCATTAAAACAATTATCAATTGGTGTTGCTTCTGGAAAAGGAAAAAGATATATACATTGTGCAGGTGCTGAAGGTGGTTCTTATGAAGATATGTTTAGAACTGATCAAATCAAATTCTTAGAGTCTATGGCAGATGCTGCATCTTCTGTTACAAAACATTTTGAAGGAAAAATTGCATATATCAATATGATGTGCAATATGTCTGTTGATTGTGATTGCTGTAATGTTGCAGAAGATCCATGTATGAAAGATATTGGAATATTGGCTTCTCTTGATCCAGTTGCAATAGATAAAGCATGTATTGATTTAGTAAAACAATCAAATGATCCAGGAAAAGAACATTTCATGGAGAGAGTAACTTCAAGACATGGAGAACATACAATAGATGCTGCAGCTGATTTAGGAATAGGAACTAAAGAATATGAGCTAATAGAAGTTGAATAGTTTTATAATAAAGAAGAACAAAGCGGACAATATATAATCTGCAAAAGAAAAAAATATCTTGAATTGTCCGCGTCTTTGTTCTAAGCGCCAAATTTTTTAAAATTTGTGTGCAAATTGGGCGAAGCCCTTCTATAATAGAAAATGCGGAGCACTTTCCTATTATAGAACAAAAGAGG
>CANQAH010000087.1 GCA_947588885.1 uncultured Clostridia bacterium | reverse complement strand
CTATTTTAGTAATTTCACAAATATTACCATTGGTATTTGCTATTGTAACAAGAGGATGGGTTTTATAAAATACAAAAGTTTGGGGGTTAACAAATGAAGACATTATTTGCAGTAAGTAATGAAAATGTTTCAAATAAGATAGTGGATAGCTATAGAAAGAAGTATGGAAACACACTTTCTTTCAAGAATGTTTTTTACTTTAATGCGATTATCAGAGAAATACAAAAGGACAAAACATATGATAGGATAGTAATTAGCGAAGATCTAGAACCACTTGCTAATAAAAGCTATGATTCGATGGATAAGTTCATATTAGAAAGATTAGAAGAAGTATCTTATGATGCAACTAATCAAGAAGGCAAAAAAATTGATATAATTGTTATTTGTACAGATAGAAGAGCTAAGAGAAGTGCAGCATTAACCCAAATGTATAAACTTGGAATATATAATGCATTAATAGGGTCAGATAGAAGAATTGATAATGTATGCAACTTATTACAAGAACCACGTACTCCAGAAGAGGCAAGAGAATACTATCAAATAGAAGAACCAAAAGAGGAAAACTCTGTAGATGATGTAACAGAACAAGAAGTTCAAAATATCTTAATTCATTATAAAAAGTTAGGAAAAAATGAAGATAGATATGCAGATAGTTTCAATAATATAGCTGCACAATATACAGATAAACAATTAAGAATTATAATAAAATGTTTACCTATAAATGTAAGGGCTGTATTGGAAGCTGAATGCCCAAAATATCAAGAACTTGTTACAACTGGTGATGAAACTGAACAAGAAAAAGAGAAGAAAGAAAAGTTTCAAGAACAAAGAAAACTTGAACAAATAGAAAATGAGAAAAAATTAAAAGCAAAAATAGAAAAAAATAAAAAAGAAAAAGAGAAAAAAGAGGCTTCTAAAAAATCACAGAAAGAATTAACAGAAGATACAGATAGTGGAATTGATTTAATTGAAAAGAAGAAAAAAGAAACTAAAATAACTGGAAATGTAATAGTTCCTAATAGTATGAATATAAAAAAGGAAAGAAAAGTATATTCAGACGAAGAGACTAATCAAAAACCAAGTACAACAACTCAAAGAAAATTAACTCAACAAGTTGCACAACCTATTGAAAATATTAATTTAAAAGTAGAAGAAAAACATACAGAGCAACAACCAAAACCACAACAAATCGAACAACAAGAAAAACCACAGCAAGTTGCTAAAACTGTGACACCACAACCAGAAATAAAACAAGTTGTACAACAGGTAGCACCAAAAACAACAATATCACCAACACCACAGCAGGTAGTACCACAGCAAACGATAAGACCAGTAGCACAACAAGTAGTGCCACAACCAGAAATGAAACAAGTTACACAACAGGCAGTACAACAACCAGTAATGAAATCAGCTGCACAACAAATAACACCACAGCAACCTGTTTTACAGCAAATACCTTCACAGCAACCAATGATGCAGCAAGCTATGCAACAGATGTCAACACAGTCAACAGTACAACAGCAGCCAATGGCAGCTCAGCAGACACAACATCCAATGACATCACAAGTCACAGAAAATGCATTGCATGGAGGTAATAACATAGGAACAATGCCAGGAGTACAATCACAGCCAACAATACAACAGCAAAATCAACAAACGATGATACCACAAATGGCTAAAAATATATTACCTGAAGTTAATAATTCAGGAACAATGATGGAAGTACAACCACAACCAGTAATACAGCAACAAAATCAACAGCCTATAACTCCACAAGTAGCAGAAACTGTATTACCTGGAACTAATAGTATAGGAATAATGCCAAAAGAAGAGGCATCATTCCAAAATGAACAATCAGAAAAAGCGCAGGCAAGTGAAAATATGAAAGAAAAGTCAAGTGATATGAATAATCAAACAGAAGAAAATGTAAAAAAAGGTAGAGGAAGACCTCGTAAATATCCTGTAGAGCCACCAAAGCCAAAAGGAAAAAGAGGTAGACCAAGAAAAAATTCTTCACCAGAAGAAAATATAAATAATGTAGTTGCTGATGATAAGCAAAATGAAGAAAAACAATTAATGCAAGCAACTTCGCCAGAAACAGGTGAACAAGAGAAAAAAGAAAATCAAGTAGGAGAGTCACAAATGAAAAAAACATTACCAGATACAGATAACCAATATGGAAATGTAAATCAAGTAGACCCACAGCAGATGGAAGCACAGGCGTCAGGAATGGATAATCAATATGGAAATATGAATCAAGCAAATCCACAGCAAATGGGCCAACAAATGCCAGGAATGGATAATCAATATGGAAACGTAAACCAAGCAAATCCACAGCAAATGGGCCAACAAATGCCAGGAATGGATAATCAATATGGAAATATGAATCAAGTAAATCCACAACAAATGGGCCAACAAATGCCAGGAATGAACAATCAATATGGAAATATGAATCAAGTAAATCCACAACAAATGGGTCAACAAATGTCAGGAATGAACAATCAATATGGAAATATGAATCAAGTAAATCCACAACAAATGGGTCAACAAATGCCAGGAATGGATAATCAATATGGAAATATGAATCAAGTAAATCCACAACAAATGGGTCAACAAATGCCAGGAATGGATAATCAATATGGAAATATGAATCAAGTAAATCCACAACAAATGAGCCAACAAATGCC
>CANQAH010000086.1 GCA_947588885.1 uncultured Clostridia bacterium | reverse complement strand
TTCTTTAGAAATTTTGTGTGGATTTGTGGCGAAGCCTTTATCTAATAGGAAATGCGCAGCACTTTCCTATTAGATAAAAAAGTTTCGTGTAGTTTTTTACACGAAACTTTACTTATTAAAAATTTTATAAAAATATTGTTCTTTCAAAAGTATATAATTTGATATTCTTAGTAGAAATTGTTTTTCCTAATTATTACATTTTTTTAAATATTCTTCCAAAGTATAATGGTTCATTTTTTCAAGTTCTTCAGAAGAACTTACTTGATCATTTTCATTGTCTTCCACAATCTCTTGAAAAGCACTCGTAAAATAGCAATTATCATTATAATTTATATAAACATCTATATTAATATCTGCATCAGAATTATTTTTTGAATCAATATATGACTGTATGCTTTTAAGCTTTTCCATATAACTTTTATCATAAATATCTTTTAAATTTTCATCAATTCTTATACTAATGTAATCACTGTCTTTATACTCGCTATTAACACTTTCTTCAACAGTACCACCTATTTTGTCTATAATATAGTTAGAAATATCTTTTAAAATATCATCTGTATTTTTTAGTGAATAATATGATGGTTCTTCAGTGATTTTATCTTGTATTTTTTTGTCTAAGTATTTTACATTAAAAGTTATATTATCTGAAACAGATAAAACTTTATAAGTGTAATAATAAGCACCTTTTTCTTTTATTTCAGGAAAAAATGTTGAACCATCACAACTTATCCCACTAAATAATATATTTTCTCCACTATCAATCAATTGTACAATCTCAAACTTAGAATTATATTTATTTTCTAAATATGAAATAATTTTCTTTTCTCTACTTTCTGGTGTACTTTTAATGAATATACTATACATTATAAACAAAATTATTAAAATAACTATTATAATTATAATTATTAAATTTTTTTTATTTTTTTTCACTTTCTTCTTTATCTTTTAATTCTCCAAAAACTTCTTTATAACCTAATGCAAATACAGCCATTACAATTAATAAAAACGATAATGCTTTCCATACGCCACTCTCTAGAAGTATAATTGCGAACATTCCTAAAGAAGCACTTATACAATATAATATCATAACAGATTCTTTTTGACTAAAGCCCTTTTTCAATAATTTATGGTGTAAATGTCCTGCATCTGGTTGAAATATTGCTTTTAGTGATTTATTCTTAATAACTCTTCTAATTATTGCAAACAAGGTATCAAATATTGGTAATCCTAAAACTATAATTGGTGCAGCAATTACAAGTGCTGTATATGTTTTAGCTACACCTAGTATTGATATTACAGCTAACGAAAATCCTATAAAATTTGATCCTGTGTCACCAATAAATGTTTTAGCAGGATTCAAATTATATGGTAAAAATCCTGATAAAGCTCCAATCAATGCTGTAATTAATATTATTGAAATAATAGGTGATTCATTTAGTGAAAATATTATTAACATTGATACACATGAAATTATTGAAATTCCTGAAGATAGTCCATCTAAACCATCAATTAAATTAATTGCATTTGTAATACCAACGATCCATCCTATTGTAACTATAGTTGAAACCGTATGCATAAAATTAACAGAATCAGAAAAATATTTTTCTAAAAAGCTAATATTTGCGATATTAATTCTTGAACCTGAAGCAACAACTATACTTGCTGCTATAATTTGAGCAATTAATTTCACTGTTGCTGGAAGTCCTTTAACATCATCTATAAAACATGTAATTACTATTACAAACATTCCTATAAAAAAACCTGCCAGCTTTAAATGATAATTGTTTTCAGTCAAGTCTAATTGTTTTTCCAATGTCAAGCTTATTAGTAAATACGCCATTGATATAAGAAATCCAGCAACAACTGCTACTCCTCCCAATCTAGGCATTACTACTTTATTTACTCTTCTTTCATCTTTTGGGCTATCGACTGCTCCTAATTTTTTAGCTATTTTAATTGTCTTAGGCGTTATCATAAAAGCAGTTATAAATGCAAGTAAAAATGCAATTATTATATCTCCCCACATAAAAATCTCCTACTTCATATTTTCATTTTCTATTTCTTCTATCATATTTATTCTATCTTTATATCTTCCACTTAGTGCTTCTGTATTTTTCCATGCTTCAATAATCGAAATTGCATCTTCTAAAGAAATTAAATCACTAGCTAATGTTAATACATTTATATCATTATGTTCTTTTGCCTCTTTTGCACTACTTGCAGATGAACATAAGCCAGCTCTTACTCCTTTAAATTTGTTTGCTACGATTGCCATTCCTATTCCAGAACCACAAATCAAAATAGCTTTATCTTTTTCAGAATCTATTTGTGAGCAAACTGTTTTTGCAATTAATGGGTAATGTGCTATTTCTGGAGAATTTGTTCCACAATCTTTAAATTCAATATTTTTTTCTTCAAAATATTTCTTTAATTTTTCTTTTAATTCAAATCCTCTATGATCTGCTCCTAAAAATAGCATATATTTTTCCTCCAAACTTATCCATTAATAAAAATTCTTTTTATAGTATACCACTCCATGTCCATTTATACAACATTCACAAAACAAAAGCGGACATTTTTATATGTCATACTATATAATTTTATTGC
>CANQAH010000085.1 GCA_947588885.1 uncultured Clostridia bacterium | reverse complement strand
AGTCCGCGTTAATTGTTCGCCGCCAAAATTTCTTTAGAAATTTTGTGTGGATTTGTGGCGAAGCCTTTATCTAATAGGAAATGCGCAGCAATTTCCTATTAGATAACAAAAGCGGACAATATATAATCTGCAAAACAAAAAATTATTCTGAATTGTCCGCGTCTTTGTTCTAAGCGCCAAATTTTTGTTAAAAAATTTGTGTGCAATTTGGGCAAAGCCTTTATCTAATAGGAAATGCGCAGCACTTTCCTATTAGATAAAAAATAATAAACAAGCTTAAGATAATTCTTTATTCTTTAAGCTTGTTTATTATAGTAATTAATATATTTATTGGGTTTATAAAAATTTTTTTAATGTTTCTACACTATCTTCTTGCATAACAACAAAATCATTTAAAACATCTTTTACATCTTGATGTATTCGTGTATTATGATTTAATAATCTTCTTCCTTCAATTATTCCCATATTAGTTCCTTGCATTAATAATTCTGATAGTTTTGAAGGTGTATCGTCTGTCATAGTTTTCATTTGTATTCCATACCATGTCATCATTTTATTCATAGCATTTGTTTCATGTGGCTCTTTTGAAGTATTATATTGATTATATATTTTATTTACTCTATCTGAAATTTTTCTATATTTGTTATATTCTACATCAAGTGTTTCTTTTAAGTCTGCATCTTGAGTTTTTTGTGATATAAATTTTATTGCATCCATTCCCATTGTTGCACCTTTATTTACTTCATCTAAAACATTTAAATTATTATTTTCCATAAAACCATCCTTTCTTTTAAGGTTAGTTTTGGTAAAAATTAATAATTTTATGCAATTTTTTCTTTTCTTAATTCACGTGCATGATTCATTGATATTTCATTGATTTCGCCAGTTGCTATTCTTGCAATTTCTTTTATCGTTCCTTCTTCATTTAGTTGTTCTATTTTTGTATTTGTTTTATTATCTTTTACTTCTTTTCTTATGAAATAATTATAATCACCCTGTGCTGCAATTTGTGCTAGGTGTGTTACACATATTACTTGATGATTTTTTGATATTTGTTTCATTTTATTTCCCACTTTTTTTGCTGCTATTCCACTTATTCCTGTATCTATTTCATCAAAAATTAAAACTGGAACTTCATCTATATCTGCTAATACTTTTTTTATTCCTAGCATTATTCTTGACATCTCTCCTCCTGATGCTATTTTTATTAATGGCTTTTTTTCTTCTCCAACATTAGTAGAAATTAAAAATTCAATATTATCTTTACCATTTGTATTAAATTGTTCTCTTGGTTCTATATCTACAAAAAATTTTGCATTTGCCATTTCTAAATCTTTTAATTCTTCATTTATTTTTGATGACATCTTTACAGAATATTCTTCTCTTAATTTACTCATTTGACTTGAAAAGGATTCTAAGTCCTTTTCAATGACTTCTTTTTCTGATTTTATTTTTTCTATATATTCACTTAAGTTTTCTATTGTTTCTATTTGTTCTTCTATTTCTTTTTTATATTCTAGTATCTCGCTTATATTATTGCCATATTTTCTTTTTAAATCCTGAATTAAATCTATTCTAGTTTCTATTTCAGTTCTTTCTTCTCCATCAAAATTCGCATTTTCTTTAAAGTTATATAAGTCTCTTTCTGTTTCTTCTAAATCATAAAAAGCACTTTGTATTACTTCTCTACATTTATCATAATTGTTGTCATATTCACTAACTTTTTCCATTGAT
This sequence comes from uncultured Clostridia bacterium, assembly GCA_947588885.1. GTDB lineage: Bacteria > Bacillota > Clostridia > TANB77 > CAG-508 > UMGS1994. The sequence goes on along the minus strand of CANQAH010000085.1, from coordinate 918 downwards.
CTTAGCGCTTCACCAAGCTTTGAAACTATTACCTCACTTAGTAAATAATGTGATTCTTCAAGATGTTTTCTTATGTTTTCTGAATTAAGAATTTTCTTATATTTTTCATCAAGTATTTCTTCTTCATTTTCTTTTAGTTTAGCCTCTTTTATCTCATTTAATTGATAATTCAGTAAATCTAATTTCCTTTGTTTTTCTTTATCATCTCCATAGTTCTTTTTTAATTCATCTTTTATCGTTACATATCTTTGATATTTTTCTATATATTTATCTTTTAATTGTTTTATTTTTTCTCCTATGTAATCATCTAAAAATTTAATATGACTAGATTGTTCTAATATACTTTGATTGTCTTGTTGTCCATGGATATCTATTACTTTATTCATAAAATTTTTTAATTCATTTACAGTAATTAATCTCCCATTTATTTTGCATATATTTCTTCCTAATGAATTGACTTCTCTTGAAACTATGTATTCTTCATTTTTTAAATAAACAATCATTTCTACAAAAGAACTTTTTTCTCCATGCCTTATCATTTCTTTTGAAAATCTTCCTCCTGCAAGGATTTGCAATGAATCTATTATTAAAGTTTTTCCTGCTCCAGTTTCTCCAGTAAAAACATTAAATCCTTCATTTAAATTTATTGTAATGTCATCAATAATTCCTACGTTTTTTATATGTAATGTTCCAATCATATTATACCTCCGCACGTTTGTTTGTATATTAATTATACTTCTAATTTATTTTTTGTCAATACATTTGTTCGGTATTTTGAAAAATTTTTTATTTTCATTTGTATTGACTATTTCTGCAATTGTGTGGTATAAATATATAGTATTATTTGGCCCCTTGGTCAAGCGGTTAAGACGCCACCCTCTCAAGGTGGAATCATGGGTTCGATTCCCGTAGGGGTCA
>CANQAH010000084.1 GCA_947588885.1 uncultured Clostridia bacterium | reverse complement strand
CTTTTGAAGAATTTAAGGAATATCTTTACAGCACTATTTTATCAAATGTTCAGTACGATTTTGGAATAGATATAGATTTAGATAAGATGCTTAATTTAAATAATAATAGTAATAATACAGTTCACCATTATAGTGTTAGTAGATTCAATATTGAAAGAAATTTAAATTATTTTAAATATAGTGAAGGAAGATACCATGATATGTATATTGCTATCTTGTTAAATGATGTAATGAATGTTCCATTTGAATGGGTTAGCAATGATAGACTAGATGAAATAGAGAAATGTATATTAAACAACGAGGATAAAATTTTTGATAAAGATTTTGTTAATCAATTAATGGAAATAGAAAAGAAAATTGAAATTGATAAAGGATTAAGAGAATATGATGAAGTAGAAGAAGAGATAGAAAAATGAAAATATTAAAAAGATTTTTTATATTTTTGTTTTTAGTTATATTTTGTTATAGTATTTTTTCGATTTATAAAATCTTGAAAGATGAAAAACAGCAAGAACAAATTAAAGATGAATTGATTGAAGAATTTGAAATTCCTGAAATTCCATCTGAAGAGCCAGAATTCTCAGTTGATTTTGATTCTTTAAAACAAATCAATTCAGATATAGTAGGATGGATTATAATGGAAGGAACACAGGTTAATTATCCTATTGTTCAGGGAAATAATAATTCGTATTACTTAAATCATTCTTATGATAAAAAATGGAGTAGTTTTGGTAGCATTTTTATGGACTATTCATCATCATCAGATTTTTCTGATAAAAATACTTTTATATATGGTCATCATACTAGAAATGGTAGTATGTTTGGAGAAGTAAATAAGTACATGGATGTTAATTTTTATAAAGAACATCCATTCTTTTTTTTATATACTCCAAATGGTAATTATAAAGTAGAAGTTTTTAGTGTATATACAGCAGATGCTTTGTCTGATTCTTATGATCAGTCTTTTGCATCTGAAGACGAATTTAAACAATATATAGAAATAGTTAGAGGTAAAAGTAAATATAATACAGATGTAAAAATAGATTATTCTTGTGATAGAATTATAACTTTATATTCTTGTTCTAGGGAATATGGTTATTCAAAATATGATAGGTATTTTATTCATGGAGTTTTAAAAAAAGTTAATTTTTAAGTATTAGAAGTATTTTGCTGATTCAAAAAAAATATAATTTAGTAAGGGGTTGATAAAATACAATGAAAGTTGAAAATTATTTTGAAGATGGTAAAATATTTAATCCCAAAGATGTAACAATCGCTTTATCGATTATATATACTTATGTAAAAAAATATATAAAAAAAGAATCATAAAATCAATCTTGTACCATTTGCTGTAAAAAATATCATAAACATGATATAATTATGGTGCAAGATTTTTTTTACTAAGAAACAGCTTTTATAAGGAAAAGGAGGAACATCTTATAACAAAAATAATAAAAGCAGTAGTAAAAAAAATAAAAGCAATTTATGTTCGTGTATCGACTGATTCACAAGTTGAAGGTTATTCGATAGAAGCACAAATAGAACTTGTTACAGCATATTTAAAGAGTAAAGAATGTACAGAATTTAAAATTTATACTGATCCAGGATATAGTGGTAAAGATTTAAATAGACCAGCAATTCAACAATTGATAAAGGATTGTGCAGATGGGAAAATTGATACAGTATTAGTTTTTAAACTCGATAGGTTATCTCGTAGTCAAAAAGATACTTTATATATGATTGAAGAAGTATTTAATAAGTATGATGTTGGATTTATTTCAATAAGAGAAAGTTTTGATACTACAACACCTTTTGGAAAAGCTATGATAGGTATTTTATCAGTTTTTGCTCAATTAGAAAGAGAAACAATTATTGAAAGAACAAGAATTGGATTAAGAAAAAGAGCAGAGGATGGTTTCTGGCGTGGTGGTGGAAAAATTCCATTCGTTTATGATTATGATAGAGAAACAGGAATACTTACTATAAATCCTGAGAGAAAAATTATATTTGATTTAATGAAAACTTTAAGACTACAAGGTGCAAGTTATCCTCAACTAGAAGCTATAACTGGTATAGATCAAGCATGGATTCAAAATATTTTGAATTGTAAAACTAATTTGGGATTAGTACCATATAAAGGTGAAATTTTTGAAGGAAGACATGAGGCAGTTATTACTCAAGAAGAGTTTGATGAATTACAAAAGATTGAAAAGAACCGAAGTCATTCTCAAAGAGCAAGTCATTATTTGTTATCTGGTAAATTATATTGTGGTCATTGTGGTGCTAAATTTAGATACCAAAAATGGGGACAAAGAATAATCTGCTACTGTTATTCACAACAAAAGAGTAAACCTAAATTAATCAAAGATCCTAATTTTGCTAATAAAAGATTAGATAGCTTTGAAATTGAAGATGCTTTTTTAGAACAACTTTTTGAAATGTCGTTAGATGAAAATAAGTTTAACGAAACATTTGATTTATCTTGTGCTAATGTTCAAGAAGAATTGATTGCAAGATTAGATAAAATTCAAAGGCAGATTGATAATTTAGTAAATTTTATATCTGAGGGTCTTGCAGTTGATGATATTAAGAAAAAGATGGACGAACTTGTTGCTGAAAGAGAAAATATAACAAAACAATTAGAAGAAGAAAAACAAAAAGAAAAAAAACCTGAATCTTATGAAAAGATAAGGAATTTAAGTTTAGTATGGAATCAGATGGATTTCAATGAACAAAGAAGTATAGTTGAGAGTATGCTAAGTAAAATAGTAATAGATAATGACACATTGAAAATATATTGGAAAATTAGTCAGGCATAATTTTCCATATATTTCCGGACGAATACGGAGGCGTCGCCCCTGCCGCGCCTGGAGAAGAAGGGTTCTGCGCAGCGGAAAAGATCGTTGTAGTGGGAGGGGCCGAAGTGGAGGAGGAAATCCATGTGGAAACCGCCCTCCAGCGACTTGTCGGGTTC
>CANQAH010000083.1 GCA_947588885.1 uncultured Clostridia bacterium | reverse complement strand
TCTAATTTTCTTTTTAAATCTGTCCAATATCTTTTTGGAATATTGCTGTCTGTCAATGCTCCAATAACATCAACAACGCTAAAAAAATAATCTTCTTTCTCACTATCCCAAATACTTCTTATTTCTTTATCTTCAAATAAATTTGAAATCGTATTTAATTTATTATTATCCATCATTCTCCTTTTTTATATTTAATCATGTAAAAACTTATTTTTAAGAAATGCTTATTTTTCAATGTTTTATCAAAATTATTATACCTCTTTATATCTTCTTTTTATAAAAAATTATCACATCTTTTCTTTGGTTTGCAGGATTTTCTTCTGTTTTTTCATAATCAATTATTGTTTTGATATATTCTCTAAATCCCAAATGAAAATATATTTCAATATTTCTAACATCTTCAGGGCCTACTCCTAAGGATAATGCTGTATATCCTCTTTCTTTTAAATCATTTTCAACAAATCTATATAATTTGCTAAAATATCCTTTTCCTTCGTATTCTTTATTAGTTCTAAAAGCTGCCAAATAAGCCATACTATCACTTAATAAACCTGATGGTTCACTTATATCTCCTATAAATGCAGAGTTTTTCACATAAGCAGTTGCCTCACATATTATTTCATTATTTAAAATTCCTAAGTAGGAAATAGTACTATTTTCATCAAAATGTTTAAGTGCATTTTCTTTAAATTTCCCCCACTTATTGTTTCCGCTATGTATTTCAAGTAAATAATCCCATCTTTTTAATAATTCTTTTCTATTAGCAACTTTACAAATAAAATTATTTGTTTTCATATTATCCTGTACAGTAATTTCTGTTTTAATTAAATCATTTTTCAAATATTTTCTCCTCATCTTTTATTGTTGTGTAATTCATCTAATTTTCTGATAAGCATTCTTTAATTCTGGCTGCATAGTTTTCAACAGTCAAATCTATTCTATTCTTAAATTCATCATAATCTAAAATGAATAATTTTGGATTACTACTTTTAACCTTAAAGACTCTATATATAAAATATTGTTCTTTTAATTCTTCCATAACGTTTAATTCATTAGCACTTATATAAAAAGCATTAGTATCATTTTCTTCAGTGGATTTTACTTCAATATATTTTTCATATACGATATTAAATTTTCCTATATCAAATGAAATAATGTCATATCCTATGGTATCATCTTCTTTTGATACCCATTTGATTTTTTGGGCTAAATCTTTTCTTCCTAATTTTGTTAATCTCTCAATTTCATATGCAATAACTAATTCTTCACCTAGCAATCCATTATTCGCATTTGATTTAGCTTTTTTCAAATAATCTATCTTTTTAATTGTTTTCTTTGTTATATCCTCATATTTATTTTTCTTTTTATATTTTGGAATATCTACTTTTTCAAGAAATACCTTACTTTTTTCGTCAGTTTTGTTTTCTTCTTTTAAAGTTTCTTTTAGCATTTTATCTGCTTCTTCAGCTATAATGTATGATGATTTAATATTTCCTACTACATTACTCACAATATCCATGTATGTATTTTCAACCATATTTTCACATATTTCATCATATATATCTTTTAAGTTTATTAAATCTCTTATAAGCTCTTTTTCTGAATATTTTTCCTTTTCATAATATTTAGAAATAATTGTTCCTGCTTCATATCCTTTAGCTAGGCTTTTGGTTCCTTTTAAGTCTATATAATTTTTACTAAAATTATTATCATCAATCAAATTTTTAAAATATTTTGCAACTTTTTTTATGTTATTATATTTTTCTTTTCCATATAGTTCCTCAAAGGTTGTAATTCCTTGTCCAAGTGCTAAATAAAATCCAGACATATCACTTCTAAATAAGTAGCAAATGTAAATTCCTTTCGTAGCAGATGTCGTTACATTTTTGTTAAATATGCATAACCATGGTATTTCACTCTTTTGTCCTGCTCCTACAGATGCTTTTATCAAATATTTTTCTTTACCAAAGTAATTATATAAATATTCTGGCAAATTTTTTACAAACTCTATATAATAATTTTTATCTGAATCTACTAATATTGAGTCATCATTTAAATATTCATTTAATAGTACATTGAATTCTTCTTTCATTCATTATACTCCTTTATAAATTTTGCCAGAGGTATATCTGCCGGGCATAAATCATAATTCAAAATTTTATCTTTTGCAACAAATTTATATTCACTATGATCATGTAAGTTAAAATTTCCTTTTATATACTCGCATTCATATAGTCTTAAATCAATTACTTTAGATGGATATTTGCATATATTATTTGTAATAAATTTTACTGCTTTTATATCTACATCAAATTCCTCTTTTATTTCTCTTTCAATTGCATATTTTTCATTTTCTTCTGCTTCAACTTTTCCTCCTGGAAATTCCCATCTACCTAATACACTTTTATCTCCTGTAGTTCTCTTTGCTATTAAAACTTTATCCTCTTGCTTTATTAATGCTGCAACAACTGTAATCATAATGATCTCCTACTTGCAAATTATATTTCAACTTTATATCTGAAAATATTTTTTTAATGATATTTTAATTCCTAGAACTCCATATATTTTTTCATTTTCTGGTGAATATATTTCATACATAGCTTTAGTTTTTCTTTTTATTTCTTCATCATCTTTATATAACTTTTTAAATAATTTTTCAAATGTTACTTCTCTATATAGTTCAACAACGTCAACTAATAGCTTTTCATTTAATTCTGGTAATTTTGAAAATTCTATTTGGTCTCCAACTTTTATTTGTTGTCTTTTTTCATCAAATAGTCTAAACTCTACCGTTTTTGTTCCGTCTTTTATCCTTTCAAAAGGATCTTCATTTAATTTCATTTTATGTATCATATATTTTCTCCTATTTATTTCATATTTCCTATTGCAAATTTGGCGAAACCTTTTTTATATAATAGGAAAGAGCTTTCCTATTATAGAACAAAAGCGGACATGTTTATATGTCATACTATATAAATTTATTGCAAAGTCCGCGTGTTTGTTCTATGCGCCAAATTTTTATTAAAAAAAT
>CANQAH010000082.1 GCA_947588885.1 uncultured Clostridia bacterium | reverse complement strand
AAAAAAACAAACAAAGAATATTTATTAGAAAATTTTGGTGGAAATATTCCAATATCATTTTGGGTAATGTATTTGGATAATTTTTTTGGAAAGGAAAAAGCCGAAGAGTTTTATGAATATCTTATAAATGCACAAAATATTAAAAGAAAAAATGATATTAGAAATTTAATGTCATGTATTGGATTTTCAATTTATGAGCTATCTAGAAATGAACAACTTGCATTTATTAGTGTATTCAAGCCGCTTGATACTAAAAGTACATTGGTAATAAATATGAAGAACGGCAGTAATACTATATTTGAATATTATAAAAATAAAAATATGAAATTATTAAAAGATATAAAAAAATTAGGGTATTCATGTGAATATACAAAATTTAATTGGAAGGATAAAAATCTTAAAGATACATACCAAAGAGAATATGTTTTAATTGTTTTTAGTGAGACAGATAATTGTGAACAATTTCAAAATAATTTACTTAAAATAGCACAAAAATACAATATTGAAAAGGTTTTAATAACAGATAATATGAATGATAAGAATCCAAAAATGCAGCTAAAGTCTAGAGTAATTAATCTTGAAGGAAAAGTAGAAGAAATAATTGAAGATACAACAATAGATACAATACAAAAATATCTATCTAGTTTAAGTGAAACAAAAGTGTTATTCAAAATTCCTTATGAAAATAATAAGGTTGTATTAAATAAAGATGTAAATTATTTAGTAATGAATAATTATTATAGCAAACAAAAACAAGAAAAGGTTAAGAAAAAGAATCCATATAGTTTTAATAGTGCAATGTTAAGAAGTGCATTGTTAAATAGATTTAAAAATAGTGATTATAATAATTAAAAACAGAATTTTGATAAGTCAATACGTGACCAAGTATCTTTTATATCTTCTCTTAAAATTATAAAATAAATATGTATTAAGAGAGGAGCTATATATGAAAATAGAAGAATTATTAGACGAAGAAAATGAAAAAATTTTAGATAAATTAGACAATATAATTGGTTTAAGTAAAAATAAGGAAGTATTAAGAGATATTATAAAATATCATGAGGTACTAAAAAAATATAAATGTAATATTGAATTTGAAAATTATAATATTGTTATAAGAAATGACTCTAGTTACAGTATTTATGAAGATTTAATATCTATTATTGCAGAAATATATTATAAGAACGGGATAATTCTAAATAAAAATATTTTATATTTTGACCCTGATGAATTTAGACAAAATGCAAGGAAAAAGGGAAAAAGTGAATATAAAGATATACAAGAAGGTCTTATAGTTCTTGATTTAGAATGTTTAAGAAGAAATCCAAAAGAAATAAAAGATGAAATATCAGTTATGATAGAGCAAATGCCTTCAAAGGCTTTTATAATATTAGAAGATGAATTTAGGGAAGGCGAAGTAAATGCAATTTTAACAGAATATTTTTCTTGGTCAATGAAAATTGATATGATTTCTAATGAAGAAAAAGAGAAATATATAAAAAAATTTATGGATTCAAATGAACTAACATATAATGATGAAATAATTAGTGAGTTATCTAATAATCCATACTATATGATAAAAAACAAATTATTAAATATATTAGTAAATAGCAAAATAAAAAATGAAAAGAATGTATCAAGATTTTTTGATAAAAATTTAAAATCTATAGAAGATAAAAAAGCAAAAACTGGTTTACAAGAATTAGATGAACTTATTGGCTTGGATGAAGTAAAAGAACAAATAAAAAAAGTTATTAGCTATATTAAAACAAGTAAAAAGAGAAATAATATGCCAATGCTTCATATGTGTTTTAATGGAAATCCTGGAACAGGAAAAACGACAGTAGCAAGGATAGTAGGAAAAATTTTTGCTGAAGAAGAAATTTTATCTGATAAAAAAGTTTTTGTAGAAGCTCAAAGATGCGATTTAATAGGAAAATATATAGGACACACTGCGCCTATGACTCAAAAGATGATTGAAAAAGCTTTAGGTGGAATTTTATTTATTGATGAGGCTTATTCTATTGCTTCATATATTCAAGATGAAGCTGGTAGAGATTATGGTGCAGAATGTATAGCAACTTTACTAAAAGGAATGGAAGATAATAGAGAAAACCTTTGTGTAATACTTGCTGGTTATACAAATGAAATGCAAGATATGTTAGAAACAAATCCTGGATTCGAAAGTAGAATTCAATTTTCAATTAATTTTCCGGATTATTCAGCAGAAGCATTATACAATATTTTCACTAATCTTTGTCACAAGGAAAAATACAAAATATCTAGTAACATAAAAACACTTTTGATACAACACTTTAATATTGCAAAAAATAATAAAAATTTCTCTAACGCAAGATACGTAAGAAATTTATATGAAAAAATAAAAATAGAACAATCATATAGAGTAAGTAAAAGTATAAATGAAAATATAGATTTAATAAAAAAATGTGATGTTGAAAAAGTAATAGGAAATTTAAAAACAACTTGTGAAAAATCAATAAAAATGGGATTTTCCGCATAAAAATGTTATACAGAGGTGTTTTTAAATGAAAAATAGTAATTTAATAAAAAGAGAAAAATTAGATATAGATATAATATTATTGATTTATTATAAGGTCATCTTATATAATATTAGTGTAATTAAAAAGTAAGTTTCATAGGAGTAAAATAATGGGGTTAAAAGATTGGCTTATAAAAAAACTGGAAAATGATGTAGAACCTTCTGCAGGACATATAGAATTAGAAGAGTTAAGTGAAGAAGAAAGAAATAAATATTTTATCCAATTTGGTGAAGGTGATGAAAATTTAACAAAATTCTTAAAAACTGCATATGCAAAAGGAGCACCTAGTGTTTTCTGTTGTTCAGGACATGGAGTAAGAGCACCATATGTTGTTTTGAAAGTTACTAATGAAAATATAGAACTTTTAAGAAAAGTTGGTAGGATTTTATCTAAAAAACATGTAGTTACTAATTTCGAAAACAATCACCAAAGAGGTTTATTAGTAATGTATAGTGGATTTAATAGAGATTATTTTTCAACAGATTGGCTAGATCTTGCAAGTCAAATTATGGAAACACCAGAATTATTTGATGATAGTAATCCAGAAATCTATT
>CANQAH010000081.1 GCA_947588885.1 uncultured Clostridia bacterium | reverse complement strand
CTTGATCCCATATCTTTTTAAGTCTGTCAAAGACTTCTTTTCCTAAGTCTGAATAGTTTTCTCTGATTAAGTATTTGCGTATCAGATTTATTGTACTAAAGGCTTTTTAAAATATTGTATATCTATAACATATAATTTTTGTATTCAAAAAATTTATTTTTGAACTCTTCTTTAGTTAATATATTTTTATTTCCGTTTATAAATCTAATAATATGCCACTGCTCATTTTGTTGTATAGGAAGATAGAATATGTATTTTGTAAGCTTTGAAGCTTTTGCATAACATTTTTCCAGTTCTTCAATTTTTTCTTTATATTTTTGGCTGTCAAATTTGGCGGAATTAGATATGTTTACACTTTTTATTTCAAATATATGTATTTTATTATTATTATCCATCAATATAAAATCAGGATATGAAGAGTGTATACCCTCAAGATAATATTCAAATTTAATTTCAGAATTAGCAACATAATTTTTACCCCACAAAAATTTGGGAGTGGGAGCTATTTTGTCCGGAACAATTCCTTTTAATAAATTTTGTGCAATAGAATTTCTTTTACCGCAGATTACTTTTTTAATCGTTTTATCATAAGACAACTCTTGTAATAAGCTAGCCCATTCTCTTTCTGCTTCACTATCAAAAGAAAATTTATCATTTCCGTTTTTCTTTTTCCATACCCAATTTGGAATATTTAAATAGTTTTCATTATCAATATAAAAACTTTCTACCGGAAAGGATATTAATTGTTCATCACCTTTGTCATCTTTTACTATTTCCATACTTATCTCATAATTGCAAGAAAATTTGTTGTATTCTTTGGAAATTGCATCAATATTGTCGTTAAATTTCCACCATTTATCCACACTATCAGCATATTCATAACACATTTTTTTTATATTATCATCACTTTTATTTAGTTTTTTATAAAGCTCAAATATGTTAGAACAGGAATACAAATTGTTTTGTTTTAAAATGAAATCATTCAAGTTAAAATCTATCTTTTCTGTTAAATTTTTAAGTCGGGTTGTTTTAAGTTTAATTTCATTAGTAATATCCTCAGATTCTTCAAATAATTTTACAGAATAACTTTTACCTTTTTTATCGTTGGATATTCCCCATATCCAAGATGTTGTAGCAAGTTTTTGAGCTTCATCGGATAAATTTTCAAAATCCAATAGTCTGGGGTTTCTTCGTACTCTTCCCATTACTTGCTCATCCAATTGTTTACTTTTTACATCTCTAACTTGATACAACATGCAAGCACGTGGAATATCCCAGCCTTCAGATATAACCATTTTAAATATGATTACATCTATTGTTGATATATTTCCTTTTGCATAATCTTTCCATTTTGACACAGGAACTTTTTTTTCTTTGAAAAAGTCATTTGTATCACATTCAGAATATTTATCCACAATGAGCATCCATTTTAAATCTTGATGTTTCGCTAAGGCAGGAAATACTGTATTTCTTAGTTCTTCATCTGCTCTTTCTTTATTTGAAATTTGAATAATTAAACAAGGATTTACTTCTAAAAGATTTCTGTAGCTTTCTTTTATATCCTGAAATTTATTTAGTGCACTATCTATTGTATCATCATCACTTCCAAATTCGACATGTTTTATTAATTTTGCTTCTATTGCTTCATTTTCTGTAATTTCAACGTCCGGAGTCTGCCCTCTCTTTAAATTGGGAGTTGCCGAAAAATTTATTATCTTAGAAAAATAATTAACTGAAATAGAATTAAGATTAGATGTTTCAATATGACATTCATCTTTTATAAGATAGATTTTTTTATTTAATCCAAATAATGAACCGGTTATTGTATCTAAGAAATTTTTCATAGCCCCTTTCATTAAACGACCACCTTTTTTGTACAAATCTCTAGGAAGGAGGTATACATTGTATTCAGTTGGGATGTAAAGTGTTTCTTCTCCTGTTATTTCCGTATTTATTAAACAAGGGTTTAAAGCAGGAAAATTTCCGTTATTTACATATTGCAGAAATTTATCATAATTTTGTTTAGCCAGATTCCCCTTTGATAAAGTCGATACCAAAAATATAATACTTTGGTTTTCCGATATTATCCTATTCATAAAATCTGCCATCATATAGGTTTTACCACTACCTGTGGGTGCTTTAAAAGTTATTTCATCTTTTCTGTTAATCTGTTCTATTAATTGAGAAACAGCATTGTCTTGAAGATTTATTGCTTCTTTTAGCATTATTTATTCTCCATTCTTTTCTGCCATTCCTCGTCATTTTCAATGAACTTTTGGGTTCCATCAAAATTATTGCAAACCCAATCAATTTTTTCTTTTAATGTTGTAAATTTCTCTTTACCATAAAGGGTTTCATCGATAACATCAAAAGCGGTTTTTCCTGTTGTATTTTCTGAGTTAGCTACTGATTCTATTTCATATACATCAAGAGTTCCGCCGTATGGCTGATTATTTTTTATCCAGTCAAAATTGTTATCTCTATTGTAACATTTTCCAGTCATTATACGTTTTAGTCTTTTGGTAGTAACATCATATGCAACACCGTTTGGATTAATATCTGTAATTTCATTTAAAGTGCATAAAATAAATTGCCGATTTCCTTTGTCTTCTTTATTTAACTCCAAGACGGCTTGACCAGTTGTGCCTGAACCTGCAAAAAAGTCCAATATGATTGAATTTTTATTGTCATAAGTGCAAGCTTTTATCAATAATTTAATTAATCCCGAGGGTTTAGGATTATCAAAATTTGCATTTGGAAGTATATTTTTAAATTGTTTTTCTCCATCCTCATTTGTTTCACAGTCATAAGAAGCTTTCGATAAGACATTTTTCATTTTTTTTATCTCACCTCCATTTTCTATAAAGTTTGGTCTAAAAGGAATTTTAGCAATAGTTATTGGAGTTTTGGCATTTATTTTTTCATCAATTGTCTTTTGAGAACATCTCCATTCACCTTCTAATATTATATCGTTTGTATTTTTTCCGTCTTTTACAATAACATCATTTAATAGCCTTGTTATAATGTTCCCTTCTGACATATCTTGAGCTTTTATAGTCCCATCTGGAAAATTCAAACTTACAGAGTATGGAGGAAGTTTAATCTTGGACATAGGATTTCCTGCATTGTTGAAAGGATATTTTTTCCCTACTTCGGTTTTTTCTACTGCGAAAGGGAAAGTGCATCTAAAATCTTTGATATAGCAAAGAATATATTCATGTATAGTTCCAAAGTTCCTTGATAAAAAAGATGGCTTATTTTTCTTTTGCCATATTATATTTCCTGAGAAATTTTTCTCAGCAAACACTTCATCAAACAAACATTTTACATAAGCTTGATTTTTATCGTCGATACTGCAAAAGATAACTCCTGTTTCAG
>CANQAH010000080.1 GCA_947588885.1 uncultured Clostridia bacterium | reverse complement strand
ATAATATAACAAAAGCGGACAATATGTAATCTGCAAAAGAAAAAATTATTTTAAATTGTCCGCGTCTTTGTTCTATGCGCCAAATTTTTGTTAAAAAATTTGTGTGCAAATTTGGCAAAGCCTTTATCTAATAGGAAGTTCGAAGAACTTTCCTATTAGATAAATTAAAAGAAATACTTCAATATATTGAAGTATTTCTTTTAATTTTCAAATAATTGATAATAAGTCATACACCCATATTTAATTATCTTTTCATAATATGGTGAATTTCTATCATTAATGTCCCATTTTTTTCCATCTTTATCAATATAATAATTCTGTGTAATTATTGGTATATCTTTTTGCAAATTATCTATGTATTTTGTATATGAATCTTTAGGCATATTAGCCACACTATATAAAATATTTTGAAGATAATTTGTACTTGTTTCTATTCCACTCTTTTCTTCAATATCATAATTAGCCCAAATTATAAATGGAACAACATATGAAGTTTCTTCCACTGAATATTTACCATTTGATCCATATTTATTTTCTAAATCTAAAGGTGGTTGATGATCTCCAAAAAATAATAATATTGTATCTTCATCATATTCTTTTAGATAATCAACCAGTTTTTTCAAAGCCTGATCTGATCTATTTGCATCTTGCAAATACCCATTAACTTCTTGATCTTTAGGTTTAAATTGAGTTCCATTATCATCAATATTCCAGAAAGGTAAATGATTTTGAACTGTTACAACAAATTGAAATACTTTTTCATTTTCATCTTTATTTTCTAAAATATTATAAATATATTCATATGTAGATTCATCTGAAGAATAATTTGATATATCAAGTCTTAAATTTGGCATATCTTCATAAAACATTATGTCCTTAAATCCTAAAAGTTTATATATTTTTTCTCTACTATATCCACTCTTATACCATGAATGTATACCATACGAATGATAATTCAATTTATTCATAATTGAAACCATTGATTGTTTAATTGGAGTAAATATATATTGTTGATATGGAATTGCTCCTGATGGTAAAAATGAAACTGTATTTTGAGTTAAAAACTCATATTCCACAGTAGCTGTTCCTCCACCATATTTAGATGAATGAACAAAACCACTAACTACATCTTCTCCATTAATCAATTGATGATAATATGGCAAATTATCTTCTGAAACATCAATATTAAATAAATCATTTACATCAGCAAAAGATTCATTCATTACCACAATTACATTAGGAATTTTTCCTTCATATTCATCCGTATCATCTTTATACTGTGCCAGTACTTCTTTTAACTGTTCTGAATTGTAATTTTCTGGCTTGGGAACTTTTAAATCATGAATCATTCTGGCTATAACTATTGGAACTCCTGATTCTTTATATGATACATTGATATCCCATATTTTTATGTCACTAAGTACTTGCGAATTAAATATTCCATAAATCAATATAATACCTAAAAGTGCTTCTGAAAATCTAATTCTTTTTTTAGATTTTTTTTCATCAAATTTTATATATTTCCATAAAACAATATTAGAAACAACAAATGCTAATATTCCAAAGAAAAAATCCCATCCAAATTTTATTTTTATACCTTTTGCAACATTTATAGCAGTTTTTATTGCATAAAAATCTGAAATTGTTATTGAAATACCTCTTACTTTTGTAACGATATAATTTGCTATACTAAATATAATAATAATCGTATATAAAAATGTACATGTGAATTTTGTTTTTCCCACTAGTGATTTCATAATTAAATATAGTGGAAATAGCACAATTGCACTAAAAAATACTTTTTTTAAAACTCTACTAATCCATAGTGAAACATCTGCAAAAGTACTAACCTCACCAATCGTGAATTCTGTTATTCCATTAAGCAATTCCATAGAAATATAACAACTTACAAAAATTAAAAGAATAGCACCAATTTTTTTAATATTAATTTTTTTTAAAACACTTTTAATACCTTTTTTTACTTTTTCACTATTGGTAAGTATTTTTTTTTCTGCAATATTTATTTCTTCTGTTTTTTCAACAACATTCATACTTATATTCTTTCTTTTTATTCTTTATTGTTTTTCCAATAATCATTATATAGTTTTATTGCTGTTTCTGGGCTATCTGCTCCTTCTTTATTCTTTACAGGAGCAAAGTCTTCCTCTCTTTTTCCTCTTAAAATTGCAATATCATCAACATAATTAAATGAATCAAATATAAAAGTTTCAAATTTATAGCTATTAGGTTCTTCTGGTTTAATTAAATTTGCATTTTCATCTAAATAATTATTTTTCTTAAATGCTTTATGATATGGTAACACAACTTTAGCTAATTTTTTTAAAATATTTACACTAAATAAGTTACACATAATATGAGATTCACCGTATATTAAATCCCCATCTTCATCAACAGCCTCCGCCATTTTAGGTCTAATCTCAGAATATTCAATTACCCCCACTTTACCATCTTTTTTGCAAATAACTCCAACTCTTTCTTTTGGTCCATTTTTTAAAACTGATTTTGTAGCAATATCAACTTTTCTTTCTTCTGCTAAACCTATAAGAGTCGTATCAACCATTTTTAATAAAACATTATCTATACTTCCAATAAATACCCATTTAATTCCACGTTTTTCCATATCTTCTAAACAGCCATTTATTTCCATAGATTTAAATATTCCACCGTTTCCATCTGAAGCTTCTTTTATTAATTTATTTTCTCCAATTAAAAGCTTACCATTTTCATCTATTAATGGCATTTGCCCCTGTTTAAAAAACATTACATCTTTTTTAGGATAATCAAAATAATTATTTTCTTTGAAAAATTTAATTATTTCATCATTATTTTCTTCACTAGTCATTATGTACCAAGGTATAATTACACCATATTTTTCATTTGCTCTTTTTAAAGTATCACAAACTATTTCAAATAAATACTTTGGTTTTGGACTAACTTCAATTTTAAATGTTCCTTTAGGTTTACTATATCCTAATCTTGTTCCCTGTCCTCCAGACATTGTTGCAACTGCAAATTTACCTGAAGTAACAATGTTCTCTCCTTTTTTATTGATTTCCTCAAGTTTTTCTGGTTCTAATTTATTCTTTTTTAATGCTGATATTGGTTCAATTTTTTTACCAGCATTAATTTCTTCTTTTGAAAGTGTATCAAATAAATTTTTTAAATTTTCAAAATTCATTTCTAGTATTTGATTAGAAATTTTTTCTTTCTCTTCTTCCGTAAATTTAGCCATAACTTTAAGTACACTATCTTGATTATATTTCTTAAGTTTTTCCATAGCTTTTTCAACGTTATTCATAAATTCACTCCTACTAATTGTTTTTACTTGTAAAAATCTAAATAATTATATAATATTCCTAAAAAAAAGTAAATAGTAAAAAATCTCAGCTCAACCAGTATTACCAGTATTTACAAAGATATGATTTTTTCTAAAATTTTATATATAAACATATTAAAATTATCTTACTATATTGATATGCAAACAATTATCATTTTCTTACTTTTTTCATCAAATACATTTAATATTTCTTAATTAACTTGTAAATAAGTTAATGTTCTATTGATTTTATTTTCTTTTAATCCTAGCTTATTATACAACAATTTCACCAAATTAATCAATATCTTTCTAGTTGCATGTCAAAAGCACTATCATATTATATACAAAGAACAAAAGCGGACAATATATAATCTGCAAAAGGAAAAATTATCATGAATTGTCCGCGTATTTGTTCTAAGTGCCAAATTTTTGTTAAAAAATTTGT
>CANQAH010000079.1 GCA_947588885.1 uncultured Clostridia bacterium | reverse complement strand
TCAACTGTTCCTGTACCTATAAATTCATTTTTTAAGTAGATCTTATATACTCCATCAGCTGTACAAGAAACAGCATCTTTAAAGTTATAACCTATCAGTTTCAAAAATTCGCCAAGCTTTTCTTCATTTTCTCCTTCAACTTCCATATAAGTAGGTATACCAGGCCATGTATCAATATCAATTTCATATCCATTAAGTTCATATGAAACTCTTCTTTTTTCCTGATAACTTCTAAATGCAAATCCTAAAGCTTCAAGCATTTCATTTGCTTCTTTCATTGTAGGAACTGTCATTTCTGTTTCTTGCATTTGTTGCAATCCATTGTTTTTATCATCTGCAAGAATATGTTTAATTGCAAGTGTGACTTTATCTTTAGTTTGCCTTAATCTAATCCACTTTTTAGGATTATTTATAAATTTTTTAAAGAAATCATTTACTTCCTTTTTATTTAAAATCTCTAAAACATCTTCTCTTTTTACTAACTCCTGTAACTTGTCTGTTTCAACAATTTGATTTAACTCTTTTTTATCATCATCTGTTAATAAATTATCAACTTCAAAAAATAATAAATTTAGTTTTGATAATCCAGTCTCATATCTAACTTTACTTTCATTTGTATTTAAAGTAGTTAGAATATCCACAAATCTTCCATAAATTGTTGGTAAATCATATACATATAAATATTGATTATACTCGTCTATAAATTTTCCGCCAAGACTTTCAATTTTCTTTATTAGCTCTTTTTCATCGACTTCTAGTATCTTTACTTCCAATTCCATCTGCTTCATAATAAGCCTCCTAATTTAGTTCATTAGTTTTTGTTCCTAATAATTCTAATTCTTTTTAGTTTCATAATTTACTTATTTATTGATTTAGCAATCTTTTCAGCTAGTCCAACATAATTTTGTGGTTCTAATTTTAATAATCTTTCCTTATCATCTTGATTTATTTCTAATTCTTCAATAAATTTATGTATATCATCCATTGAAATATCTTTTCCTCTAGTTAGTCCCTTTAAGATTTCATAAGCATTTTCTACACCATTTTTTCTTAAAACAGTTTGAATTGCTTCAGCTAAAACTTCAGGAGTATTACTTAATTCTTGTAATAAATGTTCTTCATTAACTTTTACTTTATTTAAACCTGTAATTGTTTGCTTCATTGCTATTATAGAATACGCAATACCTGCTCCAATATTTCTAAGCATAGAAGAATCACTTAAATCCCTTTGCATTCTTGAAACTTGTAAATTATCAATAAAAGTACTTAATATACCATTTGACATTTTCGCATTTGCCATAGAGTTCTCAAAGTTAATTGGGTTAATTTTATGTGGCATTACAGAAGAACCAACTTCCCCTTTTACATTTTCTTGTTTAAAGTAATTTCTACTAATGTACATCCACATATCGCTGTCCAAGTCTAAAATTATATTATTAAATAATTTCATTTCTGAAAAAATTAAACAAATATTATCATGTGATTCAATTTGAGTTGTATAAAGGTTATACTCAAGCCCAAAACTTTCAACAAACTCTTTTGAAATTTTAATCCAATCTACTTCAGGAAATGCTACAATATGAGCATTAAAATTTCCAACTGCCCCGTTTAATTTTCCTGAAACTTTTTCTTGTTTTAATTTATTTAAAATTTTAGATAAACGATATACAAAAATCGCAAATTCTTTTCCAACAGTAGTTGGTGTAGCATTTTGTCCATGTGTATGTGAAAGCATTGGAATATCAGCACTTTTTTGAGCATTGTCTTTCAAAACTTCAATTACTTTTTCAGCATTTGAAATGTAAACATCATTAAGTAATTTTTTCATCATAATTCCATAAGCTAAATTATTAATATCCTCAGAAGTACAAGCAAAGTGCACATATTGGTTAAATTTTTCAATATGATTTTCTTCAAATTTTTTATCAAGATAATATTCAACAGCTTTTACATCATGTTTAGTAACGCCTTCAATGTGTTTAACTTCATTTGCTTCATCTTCATTAAATTCATTAATGATTTTATTTAAAATTTTTAAGTCATCATCTGTGCTTTCAATATTAATTTCTTTAATACTTATTAGTTTCTTAAGCCATTCAATCTCAACCAAAACTCTATTTTTTATTAAATAATATTCACTAAAACAATTACGAACTTCTTCAGTTAAATTGCTATATCTACCATCAATTGGTGAAATATTTTCTAACATATATATTCTCCTAACATACAATCATTGAATCTCTTCCAGCACCAGTACCAATAAATTTAATTGGAACACCAACAACTTCTTCAATTCTGTTTAAATATTTCTTAGCATTTTCTGGTAAATCTTCTCTTTTTTTAACATTACTAATATCACCAAAGTTTCCGTCAAAAGTTTCATAAACAGGTTCACAATCTTTTAAATAATCAAGATCTACTGAGAATTTCATATTAGTAACACCATCTTTTTTATATCCTGTACATAATTTTATTTTGTCTAATTTTCCAATTGTATCAACATGGTTGATTGCAAGTCCTGTAAGTCCATTAACCATTGCAGCATACTTAAGAGCAACTAAATCAAGCCATCCACATCTACGAGGACGTTTAGTAGTTGTTCCATATTCATGACCCAATTCTCTAATCATATCTCCAATTTCATTATCTTGTTCTGTAATATATGGTCCTTCTCCAACTCTTGAAGAATAAGCTTTCAACACTCCATAAACTTCTCCAATAAATCTAGCTCCAATTCCTGTACCTGTGCAGATTCCACCAATAGTAGGATTTGAAGAAGTTACAAATGGATAACTTCCAACATCAATATCTAATAAAGTTGCTTGTGCTCCTTCACATAAGATTTTTTTATCTTGCTCTATTGCTTCGTGTAATAATGCAACTGTATCAACAACATATTCTTTTAACTTATCTGCATACCTATTATATTCTTCAAGAACATTTTCAACATCAATCTCTTTATATCCATATGATCTAAAAATATTATTCTTTACTTCTACATTTTTGCGAAGTTGTTCTTCATATCTTTTATTTACGAAGTCACCCATCCTAATTCCGCATCTTTCATACTTATCACAATATGCTGGTCCTATTCCTCTACATGTTGTTCCAATTTTTTTGTTTCCTCTTAAGTCTTCTTGCAATTTATCCATTTCAATGTGATATGAAAAAATAACATGAGATTTATCACTTACACGCAAATTTTTAGCATCATATCCATTTTCTTTCAAATTATTAATTTCTTCTAATAATACTTTTGGATCTACTACTACTCCATTTCCTATTACTGCGATTGTATTTTTATTTAAAATACCTGATGGAATCAAATGAAATGCAAATTTTTTACCATCTATTTCTATTGAATGTCCTGCATTATTTCCTCCTGAACATCTTACAGCAAAATCTGCATTTTGTGATAAATAGTCAATAATTTTTCCCTTTCCTTCATCTCCATAAAAACTTCCTAGAACAACATCTGCTTTCATAAATATCTCTCCTTACTATCACATTTTTTATTTTTTGCACTTGCATTATATTTTTAGGTTTATTTTTTGTCAATACTTATTTGTTTTGGTATTATAATGTTTTTCATCTGTTTTTGTGGTTTTATCAAATATTTTTCAATTTTTTTTAAGATGCTAATTTCCTCTTTAAAAAATATGGTATCCCATATTCTCTGTATTTTAGAAAATACATTTTCTTTCCTAATAATTAAGCCTGTTTCTATTTTCTTGCCAGCTTGCATCGAAGAAATCATATATAACACCTTCTTTATTTCTTCTTCATTATATCAATTAGGTTGAATTTATTCAATAGTTTTACTTGCATTTTACACAAAAATGCAGTATAATCTGTACATATATAAGGAGGTCGTTATGGACAAGTTATTCATAAAAAATCTATATCAGAATTTTAAACAATATGAAAATACAGAAATTACATTAGATGCTTGGGTGAAAACCGTAAGAGCTTCTAAAAATTTCGGTTTTATCGAAATAAATGATGGTACATATTTTAAAAATGTACAAATCGTTTTTAATGAAGATTTATCAAATTTTAATGAAATTTGTAAATTGACCATTAGTTCTTCAATCCAAGTCACTGGAAC
>CANQAH010000078.1 GCA_947588885.1 uncultured Clostridia bacterium | reverse complement strand
GTTAAAAAATTTGTGTGCAATTTGGGCGAAGCCTTTATATTATAGGAAATTCAGAGAAATTTCCTATAATATAAAAAAGCTAATGAAAAAAATCATTAGCTTTTCACAAATTTACTTATTTATCTTTTAAAACCTCATCATTTAAAATTTCATCTTCGTCTTCAATATTTTCTTGTATTTTTTCTTTTAAATCAGATATGCATTTATTTTTATTTTTCATTTCTTTTATAACATCACTAGATTTTTCAACTATGTCAGGAACATAGTCAATAAGCTTATCTAAATATGTGTCATGATTTACTGGAAGCAATCTAACAACACCATTATTAACAACTAAAAATGCAACTGGCTCTATGCTTACACCTGCACCACTGCCACCGCCAAAAGGTAATCTATATTGAACTTGTTCTTCTTTTTCTTTACGTGAATATTCATTTATTGTTTCACCTTTAAACTCACTTCCACCAGCAGCAAAACCAAATGAAACTTTTGAAATAGGGATAATTAAAGTATCAATCCCTGTAGAAATTGGTTCACCAATAATTGTATCTACATCAATCATATCTTTTATGCTATTCATAGCACTATTCATTAAACCTTCAATTGGATGATTCATAATACTAAATCCTTTCTTCATAATCTAAAATTAGTATGCACAAAGCGAAAAGAAATATACTAACTAGTCAAATATGTTGTTTTAAAAAAACAAAAATGTTAAAATAAAAACGAATTTAATAAATAGGAGCAAAAATGGAAAATATAGAAGAAATAAGAAAAAAAGCTGAGTATTGTTTAAATTGTAAAAATAAACCATGTACAAATGGTTGTCCAATAAATACAAAAATACCTGAATTTATTAGTAAAATTAAAGATGAAAATATAGAAGAAGCATATAAAATTCTTAAAAAAAATAATATTTTTTCTTATATATGTAGCACAATATGTCCACAAGAACAACAGTGCGAAGGATCTTGTATACGTGGAATAAAGCAAAAACCAACACAAATTGGAAAATTAGAAAAATTTGTAAATGAATGGGCAATAAATAATAATATAAAAATAGATAAAATAATACCAAAAGATAGGAAAGAAAAAGTTGCAGTAATTGGTTCTGGACCAGCAGGATTAGAATGTGCATATGAATTAAGAAAACATGGAATACAAGTAACTGTATTTGAAAAAGAGGAAATACTAGGTGGAATATTAAAATATGGAATACCTGATTTTAGATTAGAAAAAAAATATATAGAAGAAATAATTGATGATTTAAAGGAAATGGGTGTTAAATTTGAAACAAAAAAATTATTAGGAAATCAGTTACATATATCTGAATTAAAAAAGAAATTTGATGCAATATTTTTAGGAATAGGCGCTGAAGTTTCAAGTAAATACAATTTAGGAGAGTTTGAAAATATATTTGATTCAGATTATTTTTTAAAAGCATATAATAACAATAAATTTATAAAAAATTTAGGAGATGTTGTTGTTATTGGTGGAGGCAATGTTGCTATGGATTGCTCAAGAGTAGCTTTAAAAATGGGAGCTACATCTTCATCTATATTATATAGAAGAGATGAAGAACATATGCCAGCTAGAGAAATTGAACTAGAAGATGCATTAAAAGATGGAGTAAAAAAAGTATTTACTACAAGAGTAATAGAAGCAAAAGGAAAAGAAAGAAAAATAGAAAGTGTTAAATGTATAAAAACAGAAGTAATAGATGGAAAAGCGCAAGATATTCAAAACTCCGAATTTGAATATAAAGCAAATACAGTAGTTTTTGCAATTGGACTAAAACCAAATCAAGAAATATTACAAAAAGAAAATTTAAAATATAATGACAAAGGATTAATTGAAGTAGATGAAAAATGCCAAACTAGTATAGAAAAAGTTTATGCTGGAGGAGATTTATCAGAAACAAAATCAACAGTTTGCAGAGCAATTGCAAGTAGCAAAAAAGCAGCAATGTCAATTATTGAAATGATAGAAAAAGGAGAGAAAAATGTTTAAAAAATATATTGATTCAAAAAAGGATGAAATGATTGAAGACTTAAGAGAAATTGTCAAAATTCCGAGTAAATTAGAAGGATATGATAATCCTGAATATCCATTTGGAAAAAATATAAATGATGCATTAAACAAATTTTTATCAATAGGGGAAAAATTAGGATTTAGAACAAAAAATGTTGATAAATACTGTGGATATATTGAATTTGGTGAAGGCGAAGAATTACTTGGAATAGTAGGACATTTAGATATAGTTCCAGAAGGAGAAGGTTGGAAACATAATCCATTTGATATTACAATAGAAGATGGAAAAATTTATGGAAGAGGAACAACTGATGATAAAGGACCAATGATAGCTTCATTATATGCAATGAAAGCTGTTGCAGAAAATGTCAAAGTCAATAAAAGAGTAAGATTAATAATTGGATTAAATGAAGAAAATGATTGGAAATGCATAAATTATTATAAAAAACATGAAGAAATGCCAACAGTTGGATTTAGTCCAGATGCAGATTTTCCATGCATTTATTCTGAAAAAGCATTACTTACAATCTATACAGAAGAAAAATATTTAGAAAATGAAAAAATAAAAATAAAAGAAATAGATTGTAAAAATAACAGAATAAATGTTGTTCCTAAATATTGCAGGGTAACATTAGAAGTAGATAAAGAAATTGCAGAAGATGTAAATATTTTACTTTTATCAAAAATTAATGACAAAATTTCATTTATCAAAAATAATAATCAATTTACAATAGAAACAACTGGAATTCAATCACATGCAGCACATCCAGAATTAGGTGAAAATGCAATTTCAAAAATGATATTAATTTTGAATGATGTTTTTAATAGATATGATGTTCAAAATAAAACAATAGAATTATTATCTGAAAAAATAGGAATAGAAACAGATGGAAATAACTTAGGAATAAAACATGAAAATAAAGAATTAGGAGATTTAACATTAAATTTAGCTCAATTAGAATTAATAGATGGAAAAATAAAGTCTGGAATGAATTTGCGTATACCAGGTGATTATAAATTAGAAGAAGTAAAAGAAAAAGTATTAAAAGAACTTAATGAAATTAATCCATATTTTGAAGGAGAAAAACCTGCATTATATATACCAAAAAATAATGAAATAGTACAAAAACTTTGCAAAATTTATAATGAATATACAGGAACAGAAAACGAACCACTTGCAATAGGAGGAGCAACATATGCAAGAGCATTTAATAATTGTGTTTCTTTTGGAGCTATGAAACCAAATGAACCTGATATGTGCCATCAAGTTGATGAATATATTAGTGTGAAAAATTTAATAGATGCATGCAATATGTATGCTTTAGCAATTTATGAATTAACAAAATAATAAATATAATTTAGTATTGGACTCTAAAAAGGAGGAGCAAATGAAATATCCTAAAAGTATTAATAAAGGAGATTGTATTGCAACAACAGCACCATCAGCAGGAATAGCCAAACCTATAGATCAGCAAAGACTTGATAATGCTAAAAATAATTTTGAAAAACGTGGTTATAAATATATTGAAACAGCTAATGTAAGAACAGATTATAATGGAAAAAGTTCAACAGGAAAAGAAAGAGCAGAGCAACTTATTGAAGTATGGAAAAATCCTGAAGTAGGGGCAATAATATCTGCTGCCGGCGGAGATTTCCTTAATGAAATGATTGATGAATTAGATTTTGAAGAAATAAAAAAATTGCCACCTAAATGGTTTCAAGGATATTCCAACAATACAGAATTAACAATGATATTAAATACCATTTGTGATATAGCATGCATCTATGGTCCAACAGTAAAAGATTTTGGAATGAGGAAATGGCATAAAGTTTTAGAAAATTCAATTGAAATTATGTCAGGAAAAGAAATTACTCAAGAAAGTTTTGAAAAACATGAAACAGCTGATTGGTCTGATAGAACAGATCCATATGAAGAATATAATTTAACTAATAAAACCGAATGGAAAAATTTAAATGACGAAAAAGAAATTCATTTTATTGGTCGTTCTATTGGAGGATGTTTTGATGAAGTAATAAATCTAATAGGCACTAAATATGATCATGTAAAAGAATATATTGAAAAGTATAAAGAAGATGGAATAATATGGTTTTTAGAAATTTTTGAAAAGTCAACACCCCAACTTTATCTAAACTTATGGCAAATGAAAAATGCAGGATATTTTGAACATTGCAAAGGAATTATTTTTGGAAGAAGCTTAATGTTAAGAGAAGATGATGAATTAACTTTTCCACAAGCAGTAAAAGATGCCATAGGAAATTTAAATATTCCAGTTATATATGATGCTGACATTGGACATGTTTCACCACAAATGCCAATTGTTTCAGGAACAATATTAGAAATAAAAAGTAAAAATGGAAAAGGAAGTATAAAAAATTATTTTTAACTGGGCGAAGCCTTTATATAATAGAAAATGCGGAGAACTTTTCTATTATTATATAGAACAATAGCGGACATTTTTATATATCACACTATTTAATTTCATTGCAAAGTCCGCGTTAATTGTTCGCCCGCCAA
>CANQAH010000077.1 GCA_947588885.1 uncultured Clostridia bacterium | reverse complement strand
CATTTCTGTGGTATCTCATCTTTCTATAATTATTATACTCAAAATAAGTGAAAAAGTCAAATGATTTATGAAATTTTCTATTTATTATATTCAATTTCTATAAACTCACCATTATTTAGCTTAGTAATAGGTCATTCCAATTTTCAAACTACATTAAGATATGCTCATGCAGATATAGAAAATAAAAGAGTTTCTGCAACTGTAATTAGTAACACATTAGCATTAGATATAAAAAAAAAATTACCGAAGTAGCAAGCTAGGTAATCTGTTTCAAAAAATACATTTCTAACTTTTAAAAAATTCATACTTTGGAAAAGTGTTAGAACTTTTTTTAGAACTTTGCACTATTTTAAAATTAAAACACCAAGTTCTGATTTCTCGAAATACTTGGTGTTCTATTGGTGCAGATGGCCGGAATCGAACCGGCACGGGAGGATAAGTCCCGCAGGATTTTAAGTCCTGTGCGTCTGCCAGTTTCGCCACATCTGCATTTAGCTTAACTAACTGACAAGAATTATTATACTACAATGATTTATAAATTGTCAATACAATTTTTAATTTTTCTCAAATTTTTAATTTTTCTCAATTTTTAATTTTTCTCAAATCGCATTTATTTTACAAAATTGCATTTACTTTTTTACTTCACGATTTTCTCAAATCTCATTTACTTTACAAATTTAATTAATCAAATTTCTTACTTTATATTTTAAAATCCATTAGTACAATAATTTTTTACACACACCTTTTAAAATTTATAACAATATTCTTAAAGTATTTAATATTGTAATTAATGTTACTCCCACATCTGCAAAAATTGCCTCCCACATTTTAGAAATGCCCAATGTACTTAATGTTAATACTAAAATTTTAACTCCTATTGCAAAAATCAAATTTTGCTTTATAATTTTATTTACTTTTTTAGAAATATTTATTGCTTCTGGAATTTTTTCTAAATCATCTGTCATTATAACCACATCCGAAGCTTCAATTGCTGCATCTGTTCCAATTCCTCCCATTGAAATTCCAACATCTGATAATGCTAATACTGGTGAATCATTAATTCCGTCACCTACAAATGCAATTTTGTTTTCTGCATTCACATTTTCTTCTCTCATTTTTTCTATCTCATTATATTTATCTTGAGGAAGCAAACCTGCTTTAAATTTTTCTATTCCAATATCTCTAGCTACTTTTTCGGCAATTCCTTTTGTATCACCTGTTAACATTTTTGTTTTAACTCCAAGCATTTTTAAATTTGATATTGTATCTTTTGCATCAGGTTTTATTATATCTTCTAATTCAATTTTACCAATTATTTCTCCTTCAACTTTTGCATAAATAACTGTTGTTTCAAGCGATTCTTCATCTAATCCAACAAGTTTTGCATTTCCTATTAAAACTTTCTTTCCATCAATTTTATAGCTAATTCCCTTTCCTGAAATTTCATCATACTCTGAAACAACTGATGTATCAATCTTCGAATTAGATGATACGCATAAATTATATTCTTTCAAAATATTACTCTTCAATATTGATTTAGCAATAGGGTGATTTGAAAAACTTTCACCATAAACAATATATTTTAATACATCTTCCTTACTATATTTTTCATTTATAACTTCAACATTACTAATTCCAAATTCACCTTTAGTTAATGTTCCTGTTTTATCAAAAGCAATATGTTTAACAAGTCTTAAATTATCTAAAAAATTACTTCCTTTTATTAATATTCCTCTTTTTGAAGCCTTGCCAATTCCAGAAAAATAACTAAGTGGTACAGAAATTGCAATTGCACAAGGACAAGAAATTACTAAAAATGTTAATGCTCTATAAATACTTTCACTATAATTTAAATCACTTACAACTGGCAAAAATATTGCAACAACTACAGCTAAAAATATTACAATTGGTGTATATATTTTAGTAATTTTATTTACAAAAGTTTCTGTTTTAGCTTTTTTATCAGTTGCATTTTGCACTAATTCCAATATTTTATTTACTGTACTATTCTCGTATTCTTTTACAACTTTAAGTTCTATCAATCCCTCTTTATTTATACTTCCTGATAAAACTTCTTCTCCAACTTTAACTTTTCTTTGCTTACTCTCTCCAGTTAAAGAAGATGTATCTAAATATGCTTCTCCACTTACAACAATTCCATCTAATGGTATTTTCTCTCCTTCTTTTATAACTACTATATCATCTATTTTTACATTTTCAGGATTTACTTTTTGTATACCATCTTTGGATTTCAAATTCGCATATTCTGGTTTTATATTCATCAATTCTGATATAGATCTTCTAGATTTATTAATAGCTTTTTCTTCCAAAATTTTACCAATTTCATAAAGAATTATTACCATTAACCCCTCTATTTTCTCACCTAATATATATGCTCCTATACAAGAAATCGTAATCAAAAAATTTTCATTTATCGTTTTCTGCATAATTAACTTTATTGCATTTTTGGTTGTTCTATAAAGTAATATAATGTATGCTAAAATAATAAGTATTTCTTTCATTGGACCATGTAAAAAATTTGATAAAATAACTAATGCTATTCCAATAAGAAATCTTATCATTGAATAATTAATTTTATTCGAACTACTAAAACTATTATCTATATCTTCTAAAACGACTTCTGGCTCAATTGCTTGAACTAATTTTTCAACTTGCAATTTAGTTAAATTTTCAGTTTCATATTTTATTTGTAAAGTACTAAAATTAACTATAACATTTTTTAAATCTTTATTTTTAGATAATCCCTCTTGTATTTCACGCGCACAGTTAGCACAATCTAAATTCTTTACTTTATAAACATACTTCATATAAAATTCATCCCCTTTTTTCTTCAATATGATCTTTAGCTATATTAAATAATTGATTAATATGCTCATCATCTAATGAATAATATACTGTTTTTCCATCTTTTCTATATTTAACTAACTTTGCTTGCTTCAAAACTCTTAATTGATGAGATATAGCGGATTGCGTAGATGATGCAATATATGCAATGTCTCCCACACAAAGTTCATCTTCTAATAAAGCACTAATAATCTTCATTCTTGTAGAATCTCCAAAAACTTTATACAATTCTGAAAGCTCAAAAATTATTTCATCAGACGGCATTTTTTCTTTTACTTTTTTCACTTTATCAATATTAACTATACTTTCTTCAAATTCTTGTGCCATAATTTTTCCTCCAAAATAACAATTAATAATTAAAAACTTAATTTTGATATATGAACATTTGCTCATATATTCATTATATCACTATATTATTTTTTGTCAAGAAAATACAAAAAAACATTTCCAATATTTTTTATATCAGAAATGTTTAATAATTCTATCAATAATATATCTAAAATTTCATTTTTTCTTCAACATATTTTGCTACGTCTTCTATTTTTATTCTTATTTGTTCCATTGTATCTCTGTCTCTTACTGTGACACAGCCGTCGCTTTCTGTATCAAAATCTATTGTTACACAGAAAGGAGTTCCTATTTCATCTTCTCTTCTATATCTTTTTCCAATACTTCCTGTTTCATCATAATCACACATAAAAGATTTAGAAAGTTCAGTATAAACAGAATCTGCTTTTTCACTTAATTTTTTAGATAATGGAAGAACTGCTACTTTATATGGTGCCAAAGCTGGGTGTAAATGTAAAACTGTTCTTACATCTCCTTCAGTTATTTCCTCTTCTTCATAACTATTACATAAAAAAGCTAATGCAACTCTATCACAACCAAGTGATGGCTCTATACAATATGGAACATATTTCTCATTTGTTTCAGGATCTAAATAACTCAAATCTTGTTTAGAATGTTCTATATGTCTTGTTAAATCATAATCTGTTCTATCAGCAATTCCCCAAAGTTCTCCCCAACCAAAAGGAAAAGCAAATTCAATATCAGTAGTTCCTTTACTATAAAATACTAATTCTTCTGGACTATGATCTCTTAATCTAATATTTTCTTCCTTCATTCCTAAACTTAATAACCAATTCTTGCAAAATGTTCTCCAATATTCAAACCACTCTAAATCTGTTCCCGGTTTACAAAAAAATTCTAATTCCATTTGTTCAAATTCTCTTGTTCTAAAAGTAAAGTTTCCAGGTGTTATTTCATTTCTAAATGCTTTTCCAATTTGTGCTATACCCATTGGCAGTTTTTTCCTAGTTGTTCTTTGAACATTTTTAAAATTAACAAATATACCTTGAGCAGTTTCTGGTCTTAAATATAATTCTGATGTACTATCTTCTGTGACTCCTTGAAATGTTTTAAACATCAAATTAAATTTTCTAATTGAAGTAAAATTTTGTTTACCACAATTTGGACAAACTATTTTATTTTCATTTATAAAATTTATC
Organism: uncultured Clostridia bacterium; assembly: GCA_947588885.1. Lineage (GTDB taxonomy): Bacteria > Bacillota > Clostridia > TANB77 > CAG-508 > UMGS1994. The sequence goes on along the minus strand of CANQAH010000077.1, from coordinate 464 downwards.
ATTGCTTCATCAGTCATTCCATCTGCAATCATATCTTTTCCGTTATTATGAGCCCATTCTTCAATAAGCTTATCAGCCCTGTGTCTTGTTTTACATTCCTTACAATCTATAAGTGGATCACTAAAACCACCAACATGACCTGAAGCTACCCAAGTTTCTGGATTCATTAAAATTGCTGCATCTAATTTTACATTATATTTAGATTCTTGCACAAACTTTTGAAACCATAATTTCTTTATATTATTTTTTAATTCTGCACCTAAAGGACCATAATCCCATGAATTTGCTAATCCTCCATAAATTTCAGAACCAGGATAAATATAACCTCTTGCTTTACATAAATTTACAATTTTCTCCATTGAATCAACCATTTTTACGTTCTCCTTTTGTTTTCTATAAAATATGAAAACTCAATTATAGATATTAATATAACAAAATAATTTACAAAAGTCAATACAACATTT
>CANQAH010000076.1 GCA_947588885.1 uncultured Clostridia bacterium | reverse complement strand
AATACTTTGATGTTTTTAAGTGCCTCTTCTCCTGAAAATAGCATTCTTCCTAAAAATCCTCTTACATAAGTTTCATCAGGATCTTTTGAATAACCTCTTAACCAATCTACAAGTAATATATCTTTATCAAATAAGTAATTATTGTCTTTTGGGAAATAGTCCTTAGTAATTGTTGTTCCAAAGCTTATTTCTCCTGAATCTGGTTCTACTTCCCCTGCAATTATTTGTAATAACAACGTTTTTGCTATTTCATTATCTGCTAAAAGTAATATTTTATCGTCCTTTTTTACTGTAAATGATACATTATTTAGTATCTTTTCTCCATTTATTGATTTACATATATTTTTTATGGTTAATATTTCTTTGCCTGGTTCCCTATCTGGTTTAAAATCTATATATGGATATTTTCTATTTGATGGCTTTATTTCATCTAATTCTATTTTTTCTAGTGATTTTTTTCTTGATGTTGCTTGCTTTGATTTAGATGCATTTGCACTAAATCTTGCAATGAATTCTTGTAATTCTTTTATTTTTTCTTCTTTTTTCTTATTTGCTTCTTTGGCTTGTTTTAATGCTAATTGACTAGATTCATACCAGAAATCATAGTTTCCTGGATATACTGTTATTTTTCCAAAATCTACATCTGCTATATGTGTACATACTTTATTTAAAAAATATCTGTCGTGTGATACAACTATAACTGTATTTTCAAAATCTATTAAAAATTCCTGTAACCAGTTTATGCTATTTATATCTAAATCGTTTGTAGGCTCGTCTAATAAAAGTACATCTGGGTTTCCAAATAGTGCTTGGGCAAGTAATATTTTTACTTTATCCTTTGCTTCTATTTCTTTCATCAATTTATAATGCATTTCTGTTTCAATACCTAAATTGTTCAAAAGTGTTGCAGCATCTGCCTCTGCATTCCATCCATCAAGTTCTGCAAATCTTTCTTCTAACTTTGCAGCTTGCATTCCATCTTCCTCTGAAAAATCAGGTTTTGAATATATCGCTTCTTTATCTTTCATTATTTTGTATAATTCTTGATTTCCCATTATTACTGTATCCATAACAGTATATTCTTCATAAGCAAAGTGATCCTGTTTTAATACTGATAGTCTTTCTCCTTTTTCAAGGGTTACTTCTCCTTTACTTGGTTCTATTTCTCCTGATAGTACTTTTAAAAATGTTGATTTTCCTGCTCCGTTTGCTCCAATTATTCCATAGCAGTTTCCTTTTCCAAATCGTATATTTACATCTTCAAATAGAACTCTTTTTCCAAACCTTACTGTTACTCCCGTTGATACTAGCATTGTTTTGCCTCCTATATTTAATATTCAGGCTATATTATATAACATATTAATTGGTATTTCAAGACTTGTAGGGTATTTTAATCTCTTATTTTTATTTAGTAGTAGATTTTAAAATGCAGTAATATCAGTCTTTTCGCGTGTCAAATTTGAAAAATCTTGGAAAATGTGGTATAATATTAATATAGCATTCTAATGAAAAAGGAGGAGATTTATATGAGAAAACATAAAATATTAAAAATTATAGGAATTATTATTTTAGTTTTATTGATACTCTTCGCAATACATACTGTTAGAAATTATATTATTATAAGTAAAATACTTGATAAAGAATCTGCAATGATTGGTAAGACTAATCTTACAGTAAGTAGAATTAATTATAATGAACACACACCTGAAAAAATAAATACTTCTGAGATTCACCGTAAAGATAATAAGATTATCTCTGTACTTCATCAAAATGATACAGATATAATTATTTGGAGCGATTCAGATACAGAAGAAAATATAGCAATGTTTCCTAAAAATTTAGTTGCTATGAAAGGTTCTGCTATGTCATATGTTGTAACTATACCAATGCTTTTTGGTTCAAAAGAAGCAGATACTTTTGGATATAAACTATTTACAGCTATGACATCTGTTATAACTACTGAAAAAGTAAATGATCAAGATTGTTATTGTGTTAAGTTAGATTATTTAGTAAATTTTATCGGAAACAAATCTTGGGTAAATAAAGATACTGGCGTAATGGTTAAAACAACACTTGGATATGATGAAATAGATGGGCAAAAATATCCTACCTATTCAGAGCTTAAAGAGTACAGTTTTGACAATGTAACTGATGAAGATGTATCAAAACCTAATTTAATCGGATATACAGTAAAAGAAACAGATTTAAAAAATTAATTTATAATTAAATTGAAATTATCCTTGCTAGACAAATTTTGTTTAGCAAGGTTTTTTTGTTTTATTTATTCCTTCTTTATTTTCCTTGACTAAACGCCCTAAACGTTGTAAAATAATAGCGATAAAATTAATAAAAAGGGTGGGTGAATAGAGTTATGATGAAGATTTATAACACAGATATTCAGACTGGAAAAACTTCTGAAATTAATGAATTTAAGAAAGGTTCTTGGATAAATTTAACAAACCCGTCCGGTGATGAAATTAAAAATGTTTGTGATAATTTAAATATTCAAGAGGACTTTATTCGTTACTCTTTGGATATAGAAGAAAAAGCGAGAATTGATCAAGAGGATGATGATTCTACTATTCTTTTCGTAATTGATGTACCAGTTATCGAAAAAAATGATGAGTCTGTTCTTTATACAACCATCCCTCTTGGAATGATTGTTGTCAGAGATGATTTTTTTATTACAGTTTGTTCAAGAAAAACAAAAGTGATTGAGGATTTTGAAAAATTAAAAACAAAAAATTTTGCTACTTATAAAAAAAGTAGATTTATTTTACAGATAATGTTTTCTAATTCTTCTTATTATTTAACTTATTTAAAGAGAATTAATAAAGAAGCGGAAGCTACTGAAGCTGCTTTAAAAGATTCTTTAAAAAACAAAGAACTTTTGACAATGCTTAGTTTGGAAAAGAGTTTAGTTTATTTTTCAACTTCTTTAAAGTCTAATGAGGTTGTAATGGAAAGAACTATGAAAGGCAAAATTTTAAAATTATATGATGAAGATGAAGATTTACTCGAGGATGCCATTATTGAAAATAAACAAGCCATAGAAATGGGTAAAATATATAGTGATATTTTGGGTGGAACTATGGATACTTATGCTTCTTTGATTTCAAATAATTTGAATGTGGTTATGAAATTTTTAGCTTCAATTACTATTGTAATTGCCGTACCAACTATGATTTCAAGCTTCTGGGGAATGAATTTGAATTTACCATTTGAATATAGTAGTCTTGGTTTTCCAATAATTATAACTATAGCTGTTATTCTTACTCTTCTTACAACTCTATGGTTAAAGAAAAAGGATATGTTATAGGATAATTGAATAAAATTTAATTATAATTATTGAAATTTGTTGTTTTTTTTTGTATAATATGGATATTATATACATTTAAGAAGGGATTGATTTAAATGGAAACAAAAAATGTTTTAGTTAAAGATTTATATAAAGACGTATCTCCCTATATAAATACTACTGTAGAAATCTCTGGTTGGGTTAGAACCATCCGTGATTCTAAAAATTTTGGATTTATCGAACTTAATGATGGAAGCTTCTTTAAAAATATTCAAATTGTGTTTGATACATCTCTTTCAAATTTTGAAGAAGTTAGAAAACTTACAATTAGTTCTTCTCTTATAGTAACTGGAGAAGTTGTTAAAACAGAAAATGCAAAACAGCCTTTTGAAATTAAGGCACATAATATAAATATTGTAAACCAAGCTGACTTAGATTATCCACTTCAAAAGAAAAAACATTCTTTTGAATATCTAAGAACTATCAGTCATTTACGTCCAAGAACAAATACTTTTAATGCAGTATTTAGAGTTCGTAGCGTTTTATCTTATGCGATTCATAAATTTTTCCAAGAAAGAGGATTTGTTTATGTTCATACTCCTATAATCACAGGTAGTGATTGTGAAGGTGCTGGTGAAATGTTTAGAGTAACTGCAATGGATCTAGATAATCCTCCAAAGGATGAGAATGGTGCAGTTGATTTTTCACAAGATTTCTTTGGAAAGTCTTCACATCTTACTGTTAGTGGTCAACTAGATGTTGAAACTTTTGCACACGCTTTTCGTAATGTATATACTTTTGGTCCAACATTTAGAGCTGAAAATTCTAATACTGTAAAACACGCTGCAGAGTTTTGGATGATCGAGCCTGAAATTTGTTTTGCAGATTTAAATGATGATATGAATTTAGCTGAAGATATGATTAAATATATTATTTCTTATGTATTAGAGAATGCTCCTGAAGAAATGGAATTCTTCAATCAATTTATAGATAATTCTTTATTTGACAAATTGCATAATGTTTTAAATTCTGATTTTGGAAGGATGACATATACTGATGCTATTAAAGAACTTGAAAAGGTAAATGATAAATTTGAATTTCCTGTTCATTGGGGTACAGATCTTCAAACTGAACACGAAAGATATTTAAGTGAAAAGCTTTTTGGAAAACCTGTTTTTGTAACTGATTATCCAGCAGAAATTAAAGCTTTTTATATGAAGCAAAATCCTGATGGAAAAACTGTTGCAGCTTGTGATCTTTTGGCTCCTGGCATTGGTGAAATAATTGGTGGAAGTCAAAGAGAAGATGATTTTGAAAAGCTAAATGCTCGTTTAAAAGAATTAAATTTAAGTGAAGAAGATTACTGGTGGTATATGGATTTAAGACGTTATGGAAGTTGTGTTCACAGTGGTTTTGGACTTGGTTTTGAAAGAATGATGATGTATCTAACTGGAATGCAAAATATTCGTGATGTTCTTCCATTCCCTAGAACACCTAAAAATTGTGAATTTTAAAATAAAAAAGCGCTTCGGCGCTTTTTTTGTTTTATTAAAAAGGAAGTTGAAAATTTGTTGTAAGTGTACGTACCATTTTTTGCAATGCCTCATTTAATAATATAAATGCGACTATTGCCATTCCTACTATCATTATCACTGGTAATTTTGATAAAACTTGATATGTCCTTCCAACTAAATTTGCAAAAAATACACTTAATTTTGCATTGTTCTTTTGTGCGTGTTCACGTAGTCGTAACATCTCATCAGGTAAAACACTATAAAACTCTGCCAATTTATATACTTGTTCTAAACTTGGATATTCTCTTTCATCTTCCCATTTTATTATATTTTTTTCTTTTTCATCTATCTTTGCTGCAACATCTATTGGAAGTAAGTCTTTATCTTCTCTTAGTTTTTTTAAATAATCACCAAAAATTTTTTCCATATTTTACTCCCTTTTATATTTACTTTTATTTTAGCACAACTTATTTTATATATCTACAAAAAATAATATATTTTTTATTGTTTTTATTAATATTTAGCTTAAATTTTATTTTTATTCGTGACTTTCATCTTAAAATGTGTTATTATATTTAATATATATTTTTAGGAGCGTGTTTTATATGAGTTTTGTATATAAAAGAGTTATAAATTATTATGAAACAGATAAAATGGGCGTAGTTCACCATTCGAACTATATTAGATATATGGAAGAAGCAAGAACTGTTTGGCTAGAATCTATCGGGATGCCTTTTTTCCTTTTAGAAGAAAATAATATTACTATACCTGTTCTAGGTGTAAGTTGTGATTATAAGCATCATGTTACCTTTGGAGATACTATAATTATTAATCTTTCTATTAAAGAATATAATGGTGTAAGAATGACAGTTGAATATAATATGACAGATTCTAAAACAGGTAATACCGTTCTTCTTGGAGAGACAAGACATTGCTTTACTAATAAAGATTTAAGACCTATTAATTTGAAAAAAGTCAATAAAGAATTTAGTGATAATTTTGCAAATTTAGTTGAAAAATAATTTTAATTTATAAATATTAAAGCGGGCTATAAAATGAACTGAACCCAAAAAGTTAGACACTTTTTGATTAAGTTTATATTAGGCTACTCTTAGGGAATGAATTCTGTAAT
>CANQAH010000075.1 GCA_947588885.1 uncultured Clostridia bacterium | reverse complement strand
AACTGAGAGAAATTGGAGCAATAAATGAGTAATATAAACATTGAAGAAAAGCTTTCCAAAACTGGTAAGCTTTTTTGCTATATTAAAGGCAAAAGTATGATTCCTATCCTGTAAGAGTTATTTATTGTAAATTAAAAAAGCATTTAATGTCTTAGAGAGGTGTAACACATGAAAAAAATAATTCAGAATATAGTTACAAAAATATTTAAGGATCCTAATTTCAAAAATGAAAATCAACTTTTAACTAGGCAAGAAAATTATTTTATGGAAATAAATAATAAGCTAACTGTGACAGAAATGAAAAAAAATATTAATAATGCTTATAAAATAAAACATGGTTATGCTATGAATTGGAGCCATCCACAAAGTTTTACTCAAAAGATAATGTGGTTAAAACTTAATTATCAAAATCCACTAATAATGAAATGTTGCGATAAATTTGCAGTAAAAGAATATGTATCTGATGTTATAGGTGAAAAATATATTGTTCCAACAATTGACTGGTGGACTGACCCAAATGACATTGATTTTACAAAGTTACCAAATTCATTTGTTTTAAAAGTTAATTGGTCTAGTGGATATAATATTATTGTTCGAGATAAAACTAAAATTGATGAAAAAGAAATTAGAGCAAAATTAAAACGATGGATAAAATCAAGTTCTAATTGTTATTACAAATTATATAATTGGGGATATAAATATGTTAATCCTATTATATATGCAGAAAAATATATTTCAGAAGTAAATGATAATAGCCAACTATATGATTACAAATTTTTCTGTTATGATGGAATTTGTAAAAATCTATTTATAACAACAGATCGTTTTACTAAAAAGACAAATAATTGGTTTGACAGTGAATTTAATGAATTACCTTTTTTTAGAGGAAAAGTAAGTAAGGCAAAAGGAGGAGTAAAAAAGCCAAAATATTTTGAAAAAATGAAAGAATTAGCTGAAATATTAGCCAAACCTTTCCCTTTTGTAAGAGTGGATTTTTACGAAGTAGGAGATGAAATCTATGTTGGAGAAATGACATTTTATCCAGGAGGAGGTATTTTAAAATTTATACCTCGTCAATATGACTTTGAATTAGGTAGTTTAATTAATTTACCACAGCCAATGAATTTTGATGAGCTAAAAGACTATGAAAAAATGGAACCTAAACAAGCGTACTACTTGGAAGATAAAATAAGTATAAATGAAAAAATACGCTACTGTGAACATAAGGCATTAGCACAATTAATGTATTTTCCAAATTTGAAAAATCCAAAATCATTAAATGAAAAATTATTATGGTTAGCGTTACATTACAAAAATCCATTAATATCAAAATTAACAGATAAATATGAAGTGAAAAAATATTTAGCAGAAAACATAGGAGAAGAGTATGTCATACCAAGTATAGGATGCTATACAGATCCAAATGACATACCATGGAATGAATTACCTAATAAATTTGTTATAAAATCGACAACAGGCTGGTCAAGCAAACAGGTAAAAATAATTTTAAATAAGCAATATGAGAATGAAAATGTTATAAAAGGAATATGCTCTGAATGGCTATATCCATGGAATACATATAGATATGCAAACATGTGCATAACAGATCAAAAAGTTAAACCACGAATTTTAATTGAAGAATTACTAGGAGATGGAAAACAACCTCCAATAGATTATAAAATATATGGCTCATATGGTGAAAATAAAATGATGTTAATAGTAACAGGAAGAGGAGAAAAACAGGCAAATACATTTGTTAATCCAAAAACATGGGAAATATATAAAGCAGTAAGATACAATAAAAAAATGGACAGAAATATAAATAAACCAAAGAACTTAGATAAAATGTTAGAAATAGCATCAAAAATATCAAATGATTTTCCATTTGTAAGGATAGATTTCTATGAAGTAAATAATAAAGTATATGTAGGAGAAATACAGTTTGATCCAGGATTATTTTTACGTTTTACACCAGAATCATTTGACTTTGATATGGGAAAAATTATAGATTTAAAGAATATAAAATAAATTTTAATTCTTTCATATGATACAAAGATTTTATAAAAGAAGCAAATAATTGAAAAATAGGAAGTATGGTGGTATAATGATTTTATCAAATCTTTTGAAAGGAAATTTATATGAAAGAGAGAAAAGGAATAAGTAAATGGCTATATTGGTTTACTCTCGCGGTTGCAATTATAATGGTATATACATGTGCAACTAACTTTACAAGATTTTGTTTATTTATATCGAGAGTATTTAGAATAATAATGCCATTTTTTATGGCAATAATAGTTGCATATTTATTTTATAGACCAGTAAAATTCTTTGAAAACATTTTTAAATCATTGCCAGAAAAGTTAAATAGAACTTTAAGTGTATTCTTAGTATATATACTTGCAGGTGCTATAATTGCAATATTAATAAATTGCGTAATACCACCTGTTAAGCAGAGCGTAGGGGATTTAATAAATGATATACCGACTTATATAGAAGAAGCTAAAAAATTTATTAATAACGCAGATCAAGACTCAATATTAAGACAATTGAAAATAGATGAAGCTATTAAAAGCATTAGAAGTATAGACATCATTTCATTATTAAACTTTAATCAACTTGCAATTTATGTAGATAGAGTTATAGGGTTAATTAGTACAATATTTAATATATTCGTAACTTTAATTGTATCTGTATACCTTTTACTAGAAAGAAAAAATATAAAAGAATTTATGAAAAAAGCAGGTAAATCATTACTTGATGATGAGCAATATGAAAAAGTTAAAAGGTATTTCAGAAAATCAAATAAAATATTCTTAGATTTTATATATTGCCAAATTATAGATGGACTTATAATTGGATTATTAGCATCAATAGCTATGTCAATAATAGGAGTAAAATATGCAGTACTTCTAGGATTCTTTATAGGAATATTCAACATAATTCCATACTTTGGTGCAATAATTGCAATTGCAGTTTCAGTATTAATAACAGTATTTACTGGAGGAATAGAACAAGCTATAATAATGGCGCTTACAGTAATAATTTTACAACAAATTGATGCTAACATTATTAATCCTAAAATATTAGGAGATGGACTAAAATTAAGTCCAGTATTAGTAATATTCTCAGTAACAGTAGGTGGAGAATTCTTTGGAGTTTTAGGAATGTTTTTATCAGTACCAGTAATTGCAATAATTAAATTATTAATAATGGATTACATAGAAATAAGAGGAAAATTAAAATTCTTTAGGAAAGCTAGAGAACAGGCAAATGAAATTGAAATAAAATAAATCAAAACCTCACATGCAGAGAATACATGTGAGGTTTTTTCTATAATAGGAAAGTTTAAAAAACTTTCCTATTATAGAAAGGTTTCGACCAATTTGTACACAAATCTTTTAGCAAAAATATGGTGATTAGAACAAACACGCGGACTTAAAAAGATTTTAAGTCCGCTATTGTTTTCTAGTTATTCAAATAGTTATTCCAAAATTCTTCATAATTAGAACTCTTAGATTGAGGATGAACAAGATTATCTTGAATGCAATTTTCTTTAGAAGTTTCAACAAAATCAAAATCATTTTTTAATTTATTGAAAATATCTTTTCCTTTTTGTGTATTAACCAAAACTAGAGATACGCCTTTGTTATCATCAAAGTTTTGAATACTGTTTTCAATTCCCCAAAAATCACCTAAAGATATATCACCAACTCTATTAAAACTAGAATATTTACATTCATAGCAAGAATCACGAAGGATAACATTATCTAAAAATAACTTGTAAAATTTATCGTTTTTATAATAATTACTTAAATAAGTATCACCATTTTCAAAAGTAATTTTAATATTCTGAGTAAGGTTATTTTCTTTATGCCTAAAATTAATATTTTTAATTTTTGAATTATATTGCTTTTCTAATTCTGTTAAATAATCATTAAATATTTTAGGAGATGGAACACCATGACAAATAATATCACAAGTATATAATTTTTCAGTTGAAGTTTTCTTTTTACTTAAAAAAGTTTTAAGACCTTCAACTTGACATGGGGTTCCTGAAAACAAAACAAACTTATCATTTTCAAGATCCTTTTGTACATCGATATAAGAATTATTTATTTTACTTTGCACGTATTTGGAACCTTGAAGTTTCTTTAAATTATCAAGCTCGGTAATGCGTATGTGTTCCACTTCATTAAAAGAATTAAAAGAAGCTCCATAAATAGTGCCAGAAAGTTCTAATATTAATTTTGCATAATTATAAAAAAATCCACCAGAAGAACTAGATTCTCTAATGTCCTCATTGGAATTTTTCATAGCATAAATTTTTAATTCATTATTTTCTTTATTTATACGCCCAAGGTTTGGACAATTCTTTTTACAAATTCCACAATTTATACAATATTTTTCATTAATCACAGGATACAAAAATCCCTTTTTATTTTCTTTCATCTTAATCGCAGAAACAGGGCATAGAGATTCACAACATCCACACCCTGTGCAATTATATTCTTTATCAATTAAAACCATTAATTTTCTCCATTTAAAGCATCGACTAAATATTTTAAAGAATATGATCTATATTCATTTTTTATTTTTTCTACTTTATCATAATCAATAGATTTTTTTATAATTTCATCAAAAGTTTTTCCTTGACATATATCTCTATCTGTTAATTCAAATTTTCCTAGAATGTGCTCAATTTTTTTACAATTTGATGAAGCTGCAATAAACTCTTTTTTAAATATTAAAGAAAACATAATACCATGAAAAGAAGCACTGTATATATATTTTGCTTTTTTTACATATCCTAGAAATTCAAAAATATTGGCATCAATATTTCTATCTGCCCAGGAATTGTAAAAACCAATTGAATAAATTTTTAAGTTATGAGATTTTGAAAAATTCTGAATTTTTTTCTTTCTATCAGGATGAACTTTATAATCATAGATTAAAATATAATCTTCATTAACATTTGGTTCGATAGCATATTTATTAAAATCTTCTATAAGTAAAGTAGGATCACAAACTATTGGAACATCAAAACTTGTTATATCAGAAATAAATTTATAAGTAGAATCGTCACGTGCTGATAATTTATGAAAGTTTTTTAAAGTAAGTGAATTATCGAAATAACTTTCAAATTCATTTTTTGTTGTACCATTTGCACTAGGTGCATACGCTATAATATTATTGCTTGAAAGATTGTATCCATAATATTCTTTTCGATGTACAAAAGATGAATTATTCAAATTCCATAGTTCATCACTACCAATTATAATAGAATCATACTTATGAACATTTTTATTATATATATCATCACAAATATTTAAAAACTTACTCGAATTTATTATGCCTCTATTGATTTTTATATTTTTAGTATTTACCGAGAAGAAACGGGAGTGCCTATGATTATTTTCACCTAACTTTAAACTTGAAAAAGTATTTTCTTTTGTTTTAGAATTTTTAAATCTTAAAAATTCACTTGTGTAGCCAAGGTTTTTTAGAGTTTCTTGCAAAGCAAATGCTTGTAGTGTAGCTCCAAAATTTGGATTGGCATCATATAGTGTACAAATTCCAACTTTTTTCATAATCACCCTCCCTTTCAAACAAATTTAATAACTTATGTTAGATTGTACTAAAGTATATGATAGTTGCTTAGGTATAAATCTTTCACAACCCTTGTAGTTGAAGAAAATATTTTAAAATTTTCTTGATACAAAAAAAAGGCATCTTCATAGTCTTTATACTTCATTAAATATAAAAATTAGTTAACTAATTTTTAATACATAATAAGAGTAACTCTATGTTACACCTTTTACACTAAACATTTTACCATATTTACACGATTTTTGTCAAATTAATCGGGAAAAAACGCAAAAAAATATCAATTTAAAATGATTATCTTTAATTATTTCATTCTTTTAAATTTAATCACAATAAATTGAAATTTTTTAAAATTTATATAATTGCAACAACAGCTCCAGTAGCTAATAAAACAATGAATCCAGCTGCTGCAACGCCTAGAGCTAGTGGAAGAAATGCTTTCTTTAATGGTATGTCTAAAAAGTTTGCTATTAAAGAACCTACCCATGCACCAGTTGTAGGAAGAGGTATTGCAACAAAAATAAATAAAGCAAAGGCTACTGTTGTTTGTAATTTAGTATTCTCTTGAATTTTTCTTGTCGCTTTTTCA
>CANQAH010000074.1 GCA_947588885.1 uncultured Clostridia bacterium | reverse complement strand
TTATCCAATGGATAAATCACTAGTAAAAGTAAGACCGGGAGTAAATGTAGTATACACAATTAGAGTATACAACGAAGGTGAAGCAGATGCATATGTTGAAGAAGTTAGAGACAATATTCCAGAAGGATTAGAATATGTTGAAAATAGCGATATAAACAAAGCATATAGATGGCAAGTAAAAGACGGTCAAGTAGTAACAGATTATTTATCAGAAAAAGTAAATCCAGATAAGAAATTAACAGCATTTAATAAAGAGACTGGAGAAATAGATTCAGAAGAAGTAAAAATAGAATTTAAAGTTGTTGGAGAAAAAGCAGAAGTTATAAAGAACATAGCAGAAATAACAGGTGACGACGGAAGCGATATAGATTCAACACCAAATAACAATAAAGAAGATGAAGACGATCAAGATTATGATAACATCATTCCAGCAGAATATGACTTAGCGTTAAAGAAATTCTTATCAGCAGTAGAAGGCCAAGAAATAAATCCTTCAAGAATGCAAACACCAGATACAACACCATTACAAAATGGAGAAAAAGATGCAAATTACCCAATGGATAAATCACTAGTAAAAGTAAGACCAGGAGTAAATGTAGTATATACAATTAGAGTATATAATGAAGGTGAAGTAGACGCATATGTTGAAGAAGTTAGAGACAACATACCAGAAGGATTAGAATATGTTGAAAATAGCGATATAAACAAAGCATATAGATGGCAAGTAAAAGACGGTCAAGTAGTAACAGATTATTTATCAGAAAAAGTAAATCCAGATAAGAAATTAACAGCATTTAATAAAGAGACTGGAGAAATAGATTCAGAAGAAGTAAAAATAGAATTTAAAGTTGTTGGAGAAAAAGCAGAAGTTATAAAGAACATAGCAGAAATAACAGGTGACGACGGAAGCGATATAGATTCAACACCAAATAACAATAAAGAAGATGAAGACGATCAAGATTATGACAACATTATTCCATCAGTATATGACCTAGCATTACAAAAATTTATAACAAAAGTAAATGACAAAGATATTGATACAAGAATTCCAATGTTATCAACAGATGAAAATGGAAAAATTACATATAATCATACAAATGATCCACTTGTAGTAGCAAATCAAAGCGTTATAACATATACAATTAGAGTATATAATGAAGGAATAGAAAGTGCATATGTTGAAGAAGTAAAAGATAATATCCCAGCAGGTTTAGTATTCTTACCAGACCATGAGACAAACAAAACATATGGATGGAAATTATATGATGCTAACGGAAATGAAGTTCAAAATGTAGAAGATGCTAAATATATAAGAACAACATATTTATCTAAAGCTGAATCAGAAGCTAGAGGGGAAGATAACGAATTAAAACCATATGATAAAGCTTTAGGAATAAGTGATAAAAATCCAGATTTCAGAGATGTAAAAGTAGCATTCTTAGTTGACCAATCAAAATTAGAAAGCTTAGAAAGAAAAATTAAGAACATAGCTGAAATTACAGATGATAATGGAGATGATATAGATTCAACACCAGATAATGATAAAGATGGTGAAGATGATATAGATGATGAAGAAATTGAATTAAAATATTTTGATTTATCATTAGTTAAATACATATCAAAAGTTATTATAAATGAAGATGGGGTAACTAAAGAAATTACAACTGGACATAATGGAACAGAAAACCCAGAACCAGTAGTAAAAGTTGAAATTAACAGAAAGAAATTAGATAAAACATCAGTAACTTTCATTTACACAATAAAAGTAACAAACGAAGGTGAAATTGAAGGTTATGCTAAAGAAATAGAAGATAGAATCCCAGAAGGATTAGAATTCTATCAAGAAGATAACCCACAATGGAAGATTACTTCAGAAGGTAAAGTTACAACAGATGCACTTGCAAACAGATTATTACAACCAGGAGAAAGTGCAACAGTTGATATAGCATTAAGATGGAAAAAATCAGATAGTAACTTAGGTATGAAAATAAATACTGCAGAAATAACAAAGGATGAAAATCCTTATGGAACACCAGATATAGACTCTACACCAAACAATAATAAAGATGGTGAAGATGATCAAGATACAGCACCTGTAGTATTATCAGTATCAACTGGTTATGAATCTACATATATAATATTAACAATAAGTATAGCAACAATCTTATCAGCAGGTTCATACATGATAATGAAATTCGTATTATAAAATAAATAAAAAGGGCTAGATTTAAATCTAGCTCTTTTTTTATATAATAGGAAAGTGCTCTGCATTTCCTATTATATAAGGGCTTCGCCCAATTTGCACACAAATTTTTTAACAAAAATTTGGCGCATAGAACAAAGACGCGGACTTAAAAAGGTTCTAAGTAGTAAAAATATTAATAATGTCCGCTTTTGTTCTTAACTAAAAAAATGAACATATAGAAATTTATTTTATAAAAATTTAATTCAATCTGATCAATATTTATTAAGGAGAAGAAATGTTAACAAAAATAAACAGCATAGTTTTAATAGGAATTGAAGGCTTTAAAATAGAAATTGAAATTGATATAAGCAATAACTTACCTAAGTGGGAAATTGTAGGACTACCAGATACCAGTATAAAAGAATCAAGAGAAAGAGTAAAAACAGCGCTAAAAAACAGTGGATATGAAATTAGAGGTAAAAAAATTCTGATAAATTTAGCACCAGCAGAAATAAAAAAAGAAGGCGCAATATTTGATTTACCAATAGCAATAGGAATATTGGCAAACCTAGAATACATAAAGAATAACAAATTAGATGATTATGCTTTTTTAGGAGAACTATCATTAGATGGAAAAATTAATCCAATAGCAGGAGCACTTGCTATGTGCATTGAACTTAAGAAAATTGGAATAAACAAAGTCGTATTACCAAAAGATAATGCAATAGAAGCGTCAATAGTAAAAGATTTAGAAGTCTATGGAGTAGAAAATATAAAAGAAACAGTTGAATTTCTAAATAATGAGAAAGAAATTTTAAAGACAGAAAGCAAACTAGATGAAATATTAAAAAATGAAGGAAAAAACAATCTTGATTATAGTGAAGTAAGAGGACAAGAAAATGTCAAAAGAGCACTAGAAATAGCAGCTGCTGGAGGACATAACCTGCTTATGATAGGAAGTCCTGGATCTGGAAAAACAATGATGGCAAGAAGAATAACTACGATATTACCTGATATGAATTTTGAGGAAACATTAGAAGTTACAAAAATTCATAGTATAGCTGGAATGACAAATAAAAATAAAATAATTTTAAAAAGACCATTCAGAAGTCCACATCATACTATTTCAAAAGTTGCATTAGTTGGTGGAGGAAAAACAGCAAAACCGGGAGAAATAAGTTTATCACATAGAGGAGTATTATTTTTAGATGAATTACCAGAATTCAATAAAAATACATTAGAAGTGTTAAGAGGGCCTTTAGAAGATAGAAGTGTACTTATTTCAAGAGCAAATGGAAATTACGAATATCCCGCCAATTTCATGCTAATAGCAAGTATGAATCCATGTCCATGTGGATATTATGGATCAAATGAAAAACAATGTACATGCTCGTCAAAAGATATTGAAAAATATATGCATAAAATAAGTGGTCCATTATTAGACAGAATAGATATTCAAGTAGAAGTAAACTGTATTGAATATAAAAGAATTTCGACTATAAATAAAGAAGAAACATCAGAAGAGATAAAAAGAAGAGTAAATAAAGCAAGAAAAATTCAAGAAGAAAGATATAAAAAATATAATATTTTTTCAAATTCTGAATTAAGCCCAAGTCTTATGGAAAAATATTGCCAAGTAGATGAGGAATGTAAAAAACTTTTGGAAAAGGCATTTACTAGACTTAACTTAAGTACACGAGCATATAACAGAATCTTAAAAGTTGGAAGAACAATTGCAGATTTAGAAGGAAGAGAAAATATAAATAAAAATGATATAGCTGAAGCTATTCAATATAGATCATTAGATAAAAAATATTTTTAAAAGGAGAATACTGTGGAGCAAATAAATAGAGAAAACGAATTATTCCCAGAAAAACTAAAAAGCGTAAAACCTGAAATAAAGCAAATATATATAAAAGGAAATTTAGAAAATTTAAATAAATTTGGAATTGCGGTGATTGGCTCAAGAAATGCTTCAAAAGAAGGAGAAAAAATTACCAGAGATTTTACAAAAGTTCTTACTAAATATGGAATAAATATAATAAGTGGATTAGCCAAAGGAATTGATAGCGTTGCACATGAAGAATGCCTAAATAATGAAGGAAAAACAATTGCAGTAGTTGGATCTGGACTAAATTATATTTATCCAAAAGAAAATTCTAAATTATATGAAGAAATAGTAAAAAGTGGAGGAACAATAGTCTCAGAGTATGAGCCTAATGTCGAACCCAATTCAAAGAATTTTCCACAAAGAAATAGAATAATAAGTGGATTGTCAGATGGAATTTTAGTTGTAGAAGGAAAATATAGAAGTGGAACAACAATTACTTGTGAATTTGGAATAAAACAAAAAAAGCCAGTATTCTGCATCCCACACAGTATATTTAATACATATGGAAAAGGTCCAAATTCAATTTTAAAAAAAGGTGGAATAGTAGTTACAGAGCCACAAGATATAATAGAATATTTTGGATTAAAAAAAGAAAATAAAATACATACATATAAAAATGAAATTTTAAAATTATTGGATAAAGAGATTTTAACTAGAGAAGAATTAGCAATAAAAACCAACAAAAGTATAGTAGAAATAAATCAAGAGTTAACCATACTAGAATTGGAAGGAAAAATTGAAGAAATATTAGGAAAGGGTTTTAGAATAATTGAACAATAAAATAATAGGGACTATAGGAGAAAGAATAGCTAAATTTTATTTACAAGTAAACAATTTTAAAATTTTAAAAATTAATTTTAGATATAAAATGGGAGAAATTGATATTATTTCAGAAAAAGGAAACACAATTCATTTTGTAGAAGTAAAAACTAGAACTAGCAACATAATTGAGGCAAGAGAAGCTATTGATGAAAATAAAAAAGAACATATATGGAAATGTGCTAATTTTTATATTTATAAGAACAATATAAAAAATAAAAAATATCAATTTGACTGTATAGAAGTTTATCTTTTTAAAGATTCGTGGAAAATAAACTATATAGAGCAAATAATTGAAAAATAAAATATATCAAAGTTGACAAACTAATTTTGAAGTGATAATATAATAAAAAATAAAAAAAGAGGGTAACAAAAAATGAAAAACGATGTAAACCTTGATACTGTAAGAGAGAGAGAGAGAGAGAGAGAGAGAGAGAGTTATACTTCTAGAGACGAAATAGAAGGTTTATTTGTCGTACCAAAAATAATATAGGGCAAGATATATAATATAATTAACTTGTCTTTTTTGTTATTTCCTAAATGTAAATTATATTTATAAAAAAATTAGAAAAGAGGAGGATTAATTATGAAATCAAAATATTTAGCACCAAAAATGGAAGTTATTGAATTTAACGATGAAGATGTTTTTGTAAATTGTTATGTGTCTGGAGAGGATAACGATGATGAAGGAATTGCAGAATAGCTCAGTTACTTTTAAACAATTATAAGTATTAATGAGGGAAGATGAAAAAAGGAGTTTATAAATTTGCTGGACAAATAGTTGAAATATTATCTAATTATAGTGAAGTTCATAAATTTTGCGAAGATTATGAAAGTACGGAAAAACCAAACTTTAAAATTATTACTACACAAGAAGAAATAAATTATGAACAGAGTCTTTATGATGAGGCTTTTTTAAGAAAAATAAAAAGATTTCATAAAAACATTGACAGCTATCTCGAAATATATGTTGCAGGACGATTACTAACAAATAAATTATTAAATTATGACACAATAATGTTTCATTGCTCTTCTTTAAAAATGAATGATGATGGTTATTTATTTACAGCACCTAGTGGAACTGGTAAATCAACACATGCACAGCTTTGGAAAAAATTATATGGAGATAAAGTTACAATAATAAATGACGATAAACCCTTTATAAAAATTACAGATACAAATGCCATAGTTTATGGTTCACCATGGTGCGGAAAAGAGCAACGCCATAGCAATATATCAGCTAAAATTAAAGGAATATGTATATTAGAGCGTAGCTTAAAAAATTTTATAATACCAATTTCACCA
>CANQAH010000073.1 GCA_947588885.1 uncultured Clostridia bacterium | reverse complement strand
ATCTAAAACCTCTGAAATGGTGAGCCATAGAGGATTTGAACCTCCGACCGTCAGATTAAGAGTCTGCTGCTCTACCAACTGAGCTAATGGCCCAAAATTTACATCGATAAAATTATAATACCATCAATCCAAAAAGTCAAGAAAAATAAAAAAACAAAATTATTGGAAAACTTTACATAAATTATAAAGAATGGTATAATATAAACGTGGTTGTAAATACTAAAAAATAAAAGAGGTGACAAATATGTTTTATGAAAATGAGGCAGTTTTATTTAATTCAAAATATGATATAGAATATTTACCTAGCATATTTGATGGGAAAATAGATAAGGAAATGTTAATATAAAATTTAAAAATTATAATTTATATAATAAAAAAGTATAGAAATTCTTAAATGATTATCTATACTTTTTCTTTTTATATTATTAATTTACAAATATCAATAAATTTATTTATTAATTTCTTCTAAATAATTATCATAACTACATTCACGAATAACAACTTTGCTGTCATTTAAGTCAATAATTTTATTTGCAACAGTCTGAGTTAATTGATGATCATGAGAAGTGAAAATTAAATTACCTTTAAATTTAGTCATACCTTCATTTAAAGCTGTAATACTTTCCATATCTAAATGATTAGTAGGTTCATCAAAAATTAAGAAATTAGCTCCAGAAAGCATTAATTTTGAAAGAACACATCTAACTTTTTCTCCACCAGATAAAACATTAACTTTTTTTAAAGCTTCTTCACCAGAAAATAACATTCTACCTAGAAAACTTCTAACATAAGTTTCATCTGGATCTTTTGAATACTGACGAAGCCAGTCAACTAAAATCATATCATTATCAAACAAATAATTATTATCTTTTGGAAAATAATCTTTTGTAATAGTTGTTCCCCAAATAACTTCACCATTATCAGGTTCAATTTCACCAGCAATTATCTGAAATAAAACTGTTTTAGCAAGTTCATTATCTGAAAGTATAGCAATTTTGTCATCTTTTTTTACAGTAAATGAAACATTATCTAAAATTTTTTCTCCATTAAGAGTTTTTGAAATATTTTTTATTTCTAAAATTTCCTTACCAGGTTCTCTATCAGGTTTAAAATCAATATAAGGATACTTTCTATTTGAAGGTTTAATTTCATCTAATTCGATTTTTTCAAGAGATTTTTTTCTAGAAGTAGCCTGCTTTGATTTTGAAGCATTAGCACTAAATCGAGCAATGAAATCTTGTAATTCTTTAATTTTTTCTTCCTTCTTTTTATTTTGTTCTCTCATTTGTTTTAAAGCAAGCTGACTAGATTCATACCAAAAATCATAATTGCCTGGATAAACTTTGATTTTTCCAAAATCAACATCAGCAATATGAGTACAAACTTTATTTAAAAAATATCTATCATGAGATACAACTATAACAGTATTATCAAATTCAATTAAAAACTCTTGAAGCCAATCTATAGTTTTTATATCCAAATCATTTGTAGGTTCATCAAGTAGTAAAACATCAGGATTACCAAATAGAGCTTGAGCAAGTAAAACTTTAACTTTGTCTTTGGCATCAATTTCTTTCATTAATTTTTCATGTAAGGAAGTTTCTATGCCTAAATTATTTAAAAGAGTTGAAGCATCTGATTCAGCATTCCAACCATCAAGTTCAGCGAAACGTTCTTCTAGTTTAGCAGCTTTCATACCATCTTCTTCAGAAAAGTCAGGCTTAGAATAAATTGCTTCTTTATCTTTCATAATTTTATATAGCTCTTGATTTCCCATAATAACAGTGTCAAGAACGCGAAAATCCTCATAAGCAAAGTGATCTTGCTTTAAAACTGACAAACGTTCACCTTTATCTAAAACTACTTCGCCTTTACTAGGTTCTAAATCACCAGAAAGAACTTTTAAAAAAGTTGATTTTCCAGCACCATTTGCTCCTATAATTCCATAACAGTTCCCTTTTGAAAATTTGATGTTAACATCTTCAAATAAAACTCTTTTTCCAAAACGTACAGTAACACCAATTGCGTTTAACATGGTAACCTCCTAAAACATAAAACTGAAAAATAGTATACACTATTTTAAAGGAAAATTCAAATTAATTAACGAGAAATATAAACATATATAGATACAATTGAAATATAAAATTTGATTTGATATAATAACATAAAAATAGAAGGGAAGGTTCTTTGAACGAGAGCAAAAAAGAACTTTCCTTATTTTTAGGATTAATCAAAAAGGAGAAGATATGAATATTACAGAAAAAATTGCCCAAGAATTAAACATTAAAATTTCACAAGTTGAAAGTACAATTAAATTAATTGATGAAGGAAATACAATTCCGTTTATTGCTCGTTATAGAAAAGAAGCGACTGGAAACCTAAGTGATGAAACATTAAGAGATTTTGAAGAAAGACTAACATATTTAAGAAATTTAGAAGAAAGAAAAGAAGAAGTAATCAGACTAATAGATGAGCAAGGAAAATTGACAGATGAATTAAAAAAAGAAATAGAAAAAACAGAAATGTTATCAGAATTAGAGGACATTTATAGACCATATAAACAAAAGAAAAGAACAAGAGCAACAATAGCAAAAGAAAAAGGACTAGAACCTTTGGCAAATATAATTTATTTACAATCAGATAAAAGAAAAATTGAAGAAATAGCTAAAGAATATATTAATACAGAAAAGGGAGTTGAAACTATTGAAGATGCTCTAAATGGAGCAAAAGACATTATAGCTGAACAAATTTCAGATGAAGCAAAATATAGAAAGAAAATGAAATCATTATGTTTTAAAGAAGCTGTAATGACTACAAAAGCAAATAAAGATGAAAAATCTCCATATGAAATGTATTATGAATATTCAGAAACAATAAGAAGCCTACCAAGTCATAGAATTTTAGCTATAAATAGAGGTGAAAAGGAAGAATTTCTAAAAGTAAAAATAGAAAAACCAGAGGAAAAAATAATAGATTTTATTGAAAGAGATATTATAAAAGATAAATCAAGTCAATATAATGACATACTTATAGAAGTAATTGAAGATGCATATAAAAGATTAATAGAACCATCTGTAGATAGAGAAATTAGAACAGACTTAACAGAAAAAGCAGAAGAAAAAGCAATAAAAGTATTTGGTAAAAATGCTAAACAACTATTATTACAAGCACCAATAAAAAATATTACAGTATTAGGATTTGATCCAGCTTATAGAACTGGTTGTAAATTAGCTGTTATAGATAAAAATGGTAAATTGCTAGATACAGCAACAGTATATCCAACAGAGCCACAAAATGATGTTATAGGAGCAACTAAAATAATAAATGAATTAATAGAAAAATATGATATAAATATGATTGCAATAGGAAATGGAACAGCATCTAGAGAATCAGAAATGTTTGTATCAGAATTAATATCAAAAAATAAAAAGGAACTATATTATGCTATAGTTAGTGAAGCTGGAGCATCAGTATATTCTGCTTCAAAACTTGCAACAGAAGAATATCCAGACATAAATGTTTCACTAAGGGGAGCAATATCAATTGCTAGAAGGCTTCAAGATCCACTTGCAGAATTAGTAAAAATAGATCCAAAAGCAATAGGTGTTGGACAATATCAACATGACGTTAACCAGAAAAAATTATCAGAAAGTTTAACAGGTGTAGTAGAAGATGCTGTTAATAGTGTAGGAGTAGATGTAAACACAGCAACCCCATCACTTCTTTCATATGTTGCTGGAATAAATAAAACAATTGCAAAAAATATCGTAGAATACAGAGATAAAACAGGAAATTTAAAAACAAGAAAAGAATTATTAAAAGTTCCAAAACTAGGAAAAACTTCATTTGAACAATGTGCAGGATTTTTAAGAATTTTTGGAGGAAAGAATCCATTAGAAATTACAGGAGTTCACCCGGAAAGTTATGAAAAAGCAGAAAAGTTATTAACAAAAATGGGATATTCTGTGGATGATTTATTAAAAAATGAGAAATTAGAGAAGATAAGAGAAGATTTAAAATCAATCGATGTGGAAAAAACAGCAAAAGAATTAGATATAGGAGAACTAACATTACAAGATATAATAAATGAACTTTCAAAACCAGGAAGAGATCCAAGAGAAGAAATGCCAAAACAAATTTTAAGAAGTGATGTTTTAAAATTTGAAGACTTAAAAGAAGATATGCTTCTTAAAGGAACAGTAAGAAATGTAACTGATTTTGGAGCATTTGTTGATATAGGTGTAAAACATGATGGCTTAGTACATATTTCTGAAATATCAGATAAATTTGTTAAAAATCCATCTGATGTAGTTTCAGTTGGAGATATAGTAGATGTAAAAGTTATAAAAATTGATACAGACAAGCAAAAAGTAAGTCTATCAATGAAAGGAATTAGACAATAATTTAGGACAAAACCTTTATACAATAAAAAATTAAAAGAATATTTTCAGTGAAAATATTCTTTTTTTGCAACTTTTTCTAAATTTAAATTATCTATTATACAGAATCGCGATTTGAAAATAAGAATAGGGAGGAGGAAAAATGGAAGAACTACTAAAAAAAGCTATTTCAGGTGATAAGGATGCATTATCCCTTATATTCTTATATTTACAAAAAGATTTATATAAAATTGCTATATATAAAACTAGAAATAAAGAAGATGCACTTGATGCAATACAAGAAACAATTTATATTACATATACCAATTTAAAAAATATACAATCAATAAACTCATTTCCAAATTGGATTAAAAAAGTATTAGTAAATGAGTGTTATAAGATTCTTAGTAAGAAAAATAAGACGAATACAGAAACGGTAGAAGTAGCAAATTTATATGAATTAGAAGACTCAAGAGATATTTCATCTATTGATAAGTTAGAAAGTAATATTCAATTTTATGAGTTAATAAAATGCTTAAACGATAAAGAAAAAACTATAATGATACTTTATTATATAAATGAATACACAACAAAGGAGATTTCTAAAATATTAGAAATAAAGGAAAATACAATTAAAAGCATAATAAAAAGGGGAAAGAACAAAATAAAAAACAATTTGAAAGGAGGCAATTATGATTAAAAAAGATATTGATAAAATTATAAAAGATTCTTTAAAGAATAATATAGATGTACCTAAAGAATTAGGAAAAACGATTATTGCAACTACCAATGAAATATATAAAAGTGAAACAAGAAAGAAAAATGTTAATCGTTATAAATGTTTGAAAACTGTTGCAGCAATGTGTGCCATATTTATTTTAACTACAACAATTGTTTTTGGAAAAAATATAAATAAGTATGTTACGTCAATATTCAACTTGGAAGAGCATAATATAGGAGAAAAACAAATAAATTCAGCGATTTCTGACAATTATATTCAATATAATGGAGATGAATTTATTGATTATGGTGACATAAAATACAAATTAGAATATTCATTAATAAATGATATAAACTTAATTTTTTCTATTAATGTTAAGACAGAATTTAATATAGATGAATTTAATGATTTTGCTATAAGTGGACTAAAAATAACTGATGAAAGTGGAAAACAAATATATATTGATAGTGAAGATGAAAAAATATGGACTAACAATATAGCAATTTCAGAAATGCATAATAAAATACAAAAAAGCAAAAATGAAATTAGTGGTTCAGTAATTCTTATTTCGCCACAATTTCCACAATTAAATAAGATATACATAAGCTTTGATAAAATTATATTATATACAATCACAGATGGCATAGTAAATAAAAAAGAAATTGATGGAAATTATAACTTAGAATTAAAAATTGATGAAAAATTCAATAATAGGAATGTAACAAATTACACATTTGAAACAATATCTAATAAATGCAATATAGATATTGAAAAAGCGATCCTTACAAATACAGGATTAGGAATAACAATCAAAAATCCAGCTGGATATGAAACTTATGGATATACTTTTGAAATATTAAATGATAATAATGAGAAGATATATTCAAAAAAAAATAATATTAATGTTATTGGTAAAAGTAATGAATTCTTTGCATGGCTAGATATAGATGAAAATGTAAAACAATCAAACAATTTTAAACTAAAAATAACTAATCAAAATAATGAAGAAAGCATATTTAGATTAACCAAAGAAAATGAAAATAAAGAACAATAGCGGACATTATTAATATTTTCGCTATTTATGACAATTTAAAGTCCGCGTCAATTGTTCGCCCGCCAAAATTTCATTAGAAATTTTGT
>CANQAH010000072.1 GCA_947588885.1 uncultured Clostridia bacterium | reverse complement strand
GACGCGGACTTTGCAATGAAATTAAATAGTATGATATATAAAAATGTCCGCTATTATTATATAATAGGAAAATACCACGTATTTCCTATTATATAAAGGCTTCGCCACAATTCCACACAAAATTTCTAAAGAAATTTTGGCGGGCGAACAATTGACGCGGACTTTGCAATGAAATTAAATAGTATGATTTATAAAAATGTCCGCTATTGTTCTCATTTTTTATCAAATTTTTTATCAAATTAATCTGCAATAAATTCAAATGTTTTAGCATGAATATTATCTAAATCTGATATTTTTTCTTTAAAATGTATTGTAACTATTTCATGATCCATAATTGCATAATTGCTTTCAACAGGATTATCTGCATTTCCTAGATAACTTTCTGTTTCTCCATTATAAAAATCATAATATACTTTTATAAAACCATCTGGAGTATCCACATTATCCCCTATAAATACTGGACAAATTGCATATCCATCATACTGACTTTCTGATTCATAATGTTCTTCTATATTTGTATCTAAACTATTTTTTCCTTTAAGTTCATTAAGTAATTTTTTTTCATAATCACTTTTTTTAGTAACTGATATTTCATTGACTTCATATGTTTTATTTTTAGTAGTAGTTTCATCGAAATCAATTATTGTACCATTTACTTTAACATAATCACCTTGCTCTAATTTTTGCTTTCCCAATAAAGAATTGTCATTAATTTTAATTTTAGAAATAGATGGTGTATCAAATGATGTATAACCTATATCATATGTTCCATCTTCATTCTTTTTTTGAATTACACCTTGTATTTTTTCCTGTGTACCTGTTAAATTATCCACTTTACTTACATTATCATAATTATAATAAATACAATCTGTATTTACTATTTTACTAACAACCATAAGAACTGGCTTATATTCTTGAGCTTGTGGACTAACATAGTCTTCACCCGCAAAATTGATTTTTATATTTCCAACATTAACTTCATAGTTTAAAATATTATATTTACTTAAAAACATTATGATTTTATTTTCTTTTAAAAGTTCTTCAATATCAAGTTGTTCAAATTTAAGATGATACAAATTTACTATTTTTTCATACTCATCCACAGATGTAACTTCTTTTTTATAAACCGCATCATATTTAATCTCTTCAAAATCATATGTTGAAGGTAAATATTCATAAGTATTAGAAGCATCATATTTAGTAGCATTTAAATTATATGATGTTTTATCTTTCACAATGTTTTCAAATTTTTTTCTTAACTCTCTTCCATTATATAACTCTTTTGAAATAACTACACCATCAGTTTCCTGCATTTTTATAGTTCCTACATCACCAGAAAAAAAGAAAATATAATTTTTACTTATTCTATTATAATCAAATTCAATAAAATCGGAATTATTTTTTAGTTCTCCTACATTGACTATTGGTTTTTGATCTTGTCTATTAAAACTTTCTCTACAAGCTTTAACAAGATCAGCATAATTTTCATCATCCGGTGTTATTTCATAATAATTAGAATCAAATTTAACAACCATTCTATCAGGTGTTGCTATTTCTTGTTCAGTTGCTGGATCATTATTATTAACATGTTCATCTTTTTTATTTCCGAAACGATTCCATGCAATTCCTATTATTATAACAACTATTAATAAAACTATTAGAATTTTATTTTTCATTTAAAGCTCCTTTAATATGAATTTATTTTTTATTCCAATCTACTTTATTTACTTGTCTTTCTCTAGCTATTGCAAGTGTATCATCTGGTACATCTTGAGTTATTGTAGAACCTGCCGCAATTAAAACATTTTTTCCTACTGTAACAGGTGCAACTAAATTTGTATTAGAGCCTACAAAACAATCATCACCAATTATTGTTTTATGTTTGTTAACACCATCATAATTACAAGTTATACTTCCACAACCAATGTTAACTCCTGTACCAATTTCACAATCTCCCATATAAGATAAATGAGGAACTTTACTTCCATATGCAACTGTTGTTTTCTTAATTTCACAGCAATTACCTATTTTTACTTTATCAGCTAATTTGCAATGTTCTCTAATATAAGCATTTGGTCCTATTTCACAATCTTCACCAATTACGCAATCAGATTTAATTGTAGTATTTGGATGAATAACTGTATCTTTTCCTATTTTTACATCTTCATAGATATAAGTAGTGTCTGAATCCTCTATTGTAACACCATTTAACATATGCATTGTGTTAATTTTCATTCTTAAAATTCTTCCTAATAATTCAAGTTGAACTCTATCATTAACACCTAAAATTTCAGTATTATCTTCAACAATCATTGCACCAATCTTTAAATCTCTATTGCTCATTGACTTAATAATATCTGTTAAATATATTTCACCATTTTCACGTGGTTTTAAGTCTTGAATTGTTGCAAGTAAATCTTCAATATTAAAACAATAAATTCCTGAATTAATTTCATTTATTTTTCTTGTTTCTTCATTAATATCCATTTCTTCAACAATTTCTTTAACTTCTCCCACTTCATTTCTTATAATTCTTCCATAACCTGTTGGATTATCTGAAATTGCAGTTAAAAGAGTTACACTTTCTCTTTCATTTCTATTTCTATCCATTAATCTTTCAACTGTATCTTTTGTTATTATTGGAACATCTCCATATAAAATAATAACTTGACCTGATTTTGATTCTAAAGCAGGAACAACTTGCATTAAAGCATGTCCAGTTCCTAAAATTTCTTTTTGCTCAACATATTTTGTTCTATCTTTTAATACTTCAATAATTTGTTCTTTTTGTTCTCCAACAACAGTTATAATTTCATCACAATCTAGTTTTTCTGCTGTCTCAACAACTCTACTAACTAATTCTTTTCCATACAATTTATGTACTAATTTATTTTTCTTTGAATTCATTTTTGTACTTTTTCCTGCTGCCATAACAACAGCAATTTTATCTTTTTTCATAAAACAATCTTCCTTTCTCAAAAGATAAATGTATTCTATCACAAGCTTCCTTTTTTTTCAATTAAAGGATCCATATTAAAATATGAATCCTTTTACAATAAACATTTAATATCTACAACTGCATAAAATATATATCAAACTAACAATAGCTAATATTCCAAACACAGTTGCTAATGCATAAAAATATACTGCACCAATTGTTGTTACAATTGTAGTCAAAGCCCCAATTATAATTCCTATAAGAAATATAAATAATGCAATAAATATATATAATATTTTTGATAAACAATTACATCTTGTATTTTTTTTACCGCAACAAATTGTAACTTGTGGTTCCATATTTGCACCTCCAGATTTCAATACTAATATATATTATGAATCAATTAATATCTGTGTTACTATTTAACTCTGTTGCTCTAGTAACAATTTTATTTCCAAATTTTTCGTTTAATCTATCCATTGTTTCATCAATTTTTTTATTTTTAGTATTTTCTGGCATATCAAATATTGATAATTGCATTTCATTTTTTTCAACTAATCCGTCAACTCTCACTCCTATTAATCTAATTAAATCCCCACTATACAACTCATTTAAAAGTTCTTTTGCTGCATCAAAAATATCTTTTGTTGTATCTGTTCTTACGTCTAATTTTTTTTGATGTGAAACTGTTTTAAAATTATTATTTTTAAGTTGAACATTAACAACTGTTGCATACATATCTTCTTTTCTTAGCCTATAAGCAACTTTTTCAACAAGTTCAAGTAATATAGCTTGTAATTCATCTATATTCCCTACATCGTATGGAATTGTATAACTATTTCCTATACCTCTTGGCTTTTCTGGCAAATAATTTACTTCTTCTTTACTTTCACCATTTGCAAATTTCCAAATCATATAACCATATTTTCCAAAAGTCTTTAATAATAAATTTTTTTCTGTATTAGCCAAATCGCCAATTGTTTTTATTCCCATATTATTTAATTTTGGTACTGATTTCTTACCCACCATAAATAAATCAGAAACAGGCAATGGCCATAATTTTTCCTGTATTTCAGATTTAAATAATGTATGAATTTTATCAGGCTTTTCAAAATCTGATGCAACTTTAGCTAAAATTTTATCATCAGAAACTCCTACATTCACAGTAAATCCATATTGTTTTTTTATTTTTTCTTTAATTTCTATTCCAACTTTTACTATATCTTCATTTGGTTTTAAATATCCTGTTAAATCTAAAAAGCATTCATCTATTGAAAATCTTTCAACTTTTTCAGTATATTCTAAAAATAATTTATACAATTGATCAGAATATTTTCTATATACCTTATGATCTGCAGGTACAACAATAATACTAGGACATTTTCTTCTTGCAATATAAATTGGTTCTGCTGTTTTTATCCCAAACTTTTTTGCGACATTACTTTTAGCAACAACAATTCCTCTTCTTTTTGCCTCATCTCCACCAATAACCGACGGAATTGTTCTTAAATCAACAGTTTCTCCAGATTTCAATCTTTCTACAGCTGTCCATGATAAAAAAGCATTATTAACATCAATATGCAAAATTTTTTTATCCATCTGCTACTCCTAACAGGGATATTATAAAACATTTGTTTTGCTGTGTCAATAATTTTATTTTATTTCTTGATTATTAAAAATTTTTATGTTATATTGAGAAAGCTTTTTTCTAACAAAAAAATTTATATGAATCTAAATCTTAATTTAAATCAAGATCAAAAAATTTCAAATTTTAATTTTATACAAAAACTTTTAGAAGCATTAGATAATATGCAATATTTCGTTGTTGATAGAAGTGAAGGAAATTTCACTATCTTAGAAAATCTTTACACTCATCAAAGGCTTGATATAAACACTTCTGAATTACCACCATTTTTAAATGATGGTGATGTCTTAAAAAAATCCGGTAAAAATTATGAATTTAATTTACAAAAAACAAATGAATTAAAAAAGAATATTTCTGAAAAAATGAACCAATTATTTAATGATAAATAGCTGAAAAAAATCAGCACATTTAAAATGCTGATTTTATATTTATGTATTAAAAAAATATGTTGCTTCTAAATCTGCTTCATGCAATAACAATGCTAGTGGATATTTTTTATAAGCTTGACTTATTGTTCCATATAATTCTTTTGGTTCTGTAAATCCCATATGCCAACGGATTGCATATTTTTCTTCACTAGTTAATTTCATATATTCTGTTATCATCATAACTGATTTTTCTCCATGCCCATATGGTATAGTATCATCAACAGTATAATAAGGAACTTTCTCCCATTCTCCTCTTTCATTTTTGGCGTTTCTGAAATCAACTTTATAATAATTTGCCTTGCAAATATCATGTAACAATGCTATTAAAATAATAGTATCCTCAGATATATTCACATCAATAACTGCATTTTGAACTTTGCTTTTTAATATTTCATATACTTTTAAACTATGTTCTACTAATCCACCTTCATAATTTCCATGATACTTTGTGCTTGCAGGTGCTTTAAAAAAATCTGTCTTCTCTAAAAATTGAATAACATCTTCTATTCCTTCTCTATTTGTCTCTCTTAATAGTTTTATAAATTCTTCTTTCATCCTTAATTTTTCCTTTCTTATTAAATACTTTTATTTTTCTTCCAAAAAAAGATTTCCTTAGAAATAATCTAAGGAATCCTTATAAACTTTTAAAAATATCAATAATTTTTTCTTTATCTGGGTGATTTTCAAAATTTGCTAATATCAATCCCTTATTATAAATTACAGTTAATTCTAAATCATCTAATTGTGGCAAAATAATTCTTCCATTTTCTGAAGCATTTTTTATATTTAATGTTGCTAATTCATCAGAACTGTTTAAATCATACCTATAAACCTGAATTGATTCTCCCTGAATCGTAAACTTTGCTCCATCTACAGCTCCAATTGATGATGCCTCTGTAATTTGAACCTCTTCATCAATAGAAATTTCATTTTCTTCTAATTTCTTCTTAAAATCTTCTATTTCAAGAACATGTTCTGAAGTGGTTGTATTAGTTATATCATGTTCCCTGTTATATAATAAAATTCCTAAAATTGACACTAATATAATTACTAAAACTAATATTAATACAATATGTTTTTTCATTTTATTCATAACACTCTCCTATTATTCCCCTGTTTGGAATTATAACTATTATTTAAATCTATTGCAACACAAAATTCATTTTTTTTAACAATTTATTACCTATTTTTCTTATTTAAAATTTTTCCTATTAATAATTAAATAATTATAATAAATATAATAGAATTTTTTATTTTTTTCCAAAAAATATATTGACAACAAAATAAAAATCTAGTATACTAAGTCATGTCAGCAATACTGGCAACAAAATGGTCGCTTAGCTCAGCTGGGAGAGCATCTGCCTTACAAGCAGGGGGTCATAGGTTCGAGCCCTATAGCGACCA
>CANQAH010000071.1 GCA_947588885.1 uncultured Clostridia bacterium | reverse complement strand
AACTATTTTGAAAGTCTAAATAGATTTCCAGAATTAAGAAGAAAAACAAGAATAAGGTCAATTCATTCTTCATTAGCTATTGAAAACAATCAATTATCATTATTTCAAGTAGAAGATGTAATAAATGGAAAACTTGTAATACGGAGAACAAAAAGATATTCAAGAAGTAAAAAATGCATATAAAGCTTATGAACAAATTGATAAATTAAATCCTTATTCTGTAGAAGATTTAAAAAAAGTACACAAAATACTTACTTTTTTAATTGAAGAAGATGCTGGAAAATTTAGAAATCATGGAGAAGCTGTTTACGATGGAGATATTCAAATTTTTATGGCTCCACCACATAAATTAGTACCTAGTTTAATGGATAATCTATTTAATTGGATGAATGAAGTAAATGATAAAATAAATCCACTAATACTTTCTTCTATATTTCATTATGAATTTGTATTTATACATCCTTTTTCAGATGGAAATGGTAGAACTGCAAGATTATGGCAAACAGTTATACTTTCACATTGGGAAAAAGCATTTACTTATTTACCTATTGAAAGTATGATAAAGAAAAATCAAGAAGAATATTATACCACAATTCAAAATTGTAATAATAATGGAGAATCGACGGAATTTATAGAATTTATGTTAAAAGTTATAGATGAAGCTGTTGATGATATGACAGAGATTCAAAAAACTACACAAGAAACTACACAAGAAACTACACAAGAAAAAATGATTGAATTAATCAAGAAAAAACCAAATATTACTCAAACACAGATGGCCAAAGCACTTGGTTTATCACGAGACGGAATATCATATAATATAAAAAAATTAAAAGAAGCAGGAAAATTAGAAAGAACTCGGTTCTGCTAAAAAGGGAACTTGGAAGATTAAAAAAATAAATAAGGATTGACAAAATATGAATGAAAAAGATTAGGAAATTTTCTATTACACAAAAAACAAACACCTCAATTTGAAGTGTTTGTTTTATTTTTCTAGATTGTATAGTTTCCTCTTCTTAAGATGTGTTTGTGTATTACATAGATTCCTATTCCTATAAATACTATAATTCCAATTATAAATATTATTGTATACATTGATGGTAAACCTGTATTAATTGATAATATTACAATTGCATTGTCTTGATCATCTTCACCGTCTTTGTTATTGTTTGGTGTTGAATCTATATCTGGAATATCGTAATCATTATCATCTGCTGATATTTCAGCTGTATTAATTTTTTGTCCTAGATTTTTTTCTGATTTAACCCATCTTAATACTATTTGAATTACTGTACTTTGTCCTGGTTTTAATAAAGTATTTTTTAAATAGTCTGTTGTTACTATTCCATTTTCTTTTACTTTCCAGCCATATTGCTTGTTGTCTTCTTCATAAAAAGCTAATCCTTCAGGTATTCTATCTGTTACTTCTGTTGCATATCCTTCGATTTCACCTTCATTTGTTACTTTAATTGAATACACATATTTAACTTCTGTTTTGTCTAATTTCTTTTTGTTTAATTCTACTTTTACAACTGGTTCTGGATTTTCAGTTCCGTCATATCCAGTTTCTGTTTCTTTTGTAACTCCATCTTCTGTTACTATTACTTTGCTTACATATTTTAATAATGATAAATCAAAATATTTTAACTCTAGATATTCTTTGTCTATGTCATCTTCTCCAGATTTGTTATTATCTGGTGTTGAATCTGTATCTGAAATTTCATCTCCATTTTCATCTTGATTTTTTGCAATTTCTGCTGTATTTATTATTTGATTATTTCCGTCTGTTACACTTTTTTGTGAAACTTCAAATACTACATCTATTTGCCTATGGTCAGGGTTTTGATCGTTCAAGCTTGCTGTACTGTCAAATGCTTTTAATAAGTTATCTTCATTTCTTTCTTCTGACTTTTCTTTTGATAAATAATCTGTTCTTATTGTTTTTGCCTTACTAATATCATTTGTTTCTGCTCCATTGCTGTCATACATTTTCCATCCATATTTAATATTTGTTTCATCTTCTGGTAAAAATGTTAATCCTTCTGGTATGTCATCTTTTATTTCTGCTGCATATCCTGCTTTTGTTCCTTCATTATATACCCTTATTGTGTATGTTATTTTTTGTCCTTGTACTACTACTTCTGCATCCTTTGTATGATTGTATGATAATTCTCCATTTGAATAATTTACTGTTGGCTCTCTATCTGATATTTCTCTATTTCCTATTCTAGTAATGTATTTTCTTAATGCTAAATCAAATTTTTGTGGAATTATTATATCATAATCTTGATCATCTTCTGAATCTTGTTTATTGTTTGGTGATGAATCTATATCTTCACCATCATCATCTGTGATTTCTGCTATATTCTTTATTGGTGTACGTTTATCTGTAACTACTCTAAGTTCAATTTGTATATCTTCAAAACTAATTCCTTTTTCTTTTTTATGTTCTAAGTCTGTATTCATTCCTTCATCAAATCCTTGTATTACAGTTTCTGCAAGGTATGATGTACGTACGCCGTTTTGCCATCCTGTGGTTGTTTCTGATTGATTAAATTTTTCCCAACCATATTTGAAATTTGTTTTACTTCCTGAAACATATGCTCCATTTGAATCAACTTCATATGTGACAAATTCTAATCCTTCTGGAAGTGTATCTATAACTTCTTTTACTGTCGCTGCTTCTACGCCTTCATTAAATACTCTTATTGTATATATTATATAATCGCCTTTATCAACATCAACTGTCGTTTTATTTAAACTGTACTGTGCATCAGCTTTTGTTGTTGCATCCCTGTGTACAAGTGATGTTGCATCTGTAACTGTTAAACTTCTTTTTTGTTCTTCTGGTATTGTTTTTATTTCGCCTGATGGTGATGCTATACTTGTTATAAATTTCTTTAATGCTAAGTCATATGCTCCATCTGTTAAAATTAAATCTTCATAATCATCATCATCCTGCATATGATTATCTGTTGGGTATGTTGCTGGATCTATTGGAGTTGTTACATCTGAATCTACATCCTTTTCAATTTCAGTTCCTGCTGAATTTTTATATTTTGTTATTGCTGCAATATTTTTTAATTTATTGTTATCACTTGGAGCACTTAATACAAGGCAAGCAATTTGTATTTCTTCTGAATCTAACTTATCTTGTGTTTTGTCATATCCGTCTATCAGTACTCCTTCTAATTTTGTTGTTTTAATTTTTGCTTTTCCTGTAATTACATTTGCATCTTTGTAATCTGTACTTAAATTTATGAAATCTGACTGACTCAAGTTGTTTGTTGCATTTGGTATTGACGATAATTTTACTGTTTGCGGTTTGTCATCATTTTGAGCTATCCATTTGTTTTTAACATTTAATTGATGTTCTGGTAAAAATCCTAATCCTGCTGGTATATAATCTGTTATTTCACTTGCTATTGCTTTTTCTTCGCCTTCGTTAAATACACGAATGTTATATACTACTACATCACCTGTTTTTACTGATACTGGTGTTTTTATATCTGAGAAATTTGATGTTGTTGTTTTGTCACTGTTATCTTTTAATGATGATGTATCTGGTGCTCTCTCTCTATTCTTTTTATTTCCATTTACTGATGTAATTGATTTTCTTAATGCTAAGTCTATTGTTCCTGGTACTATGATTTTTTCGAAGTCATCATCATCTTCTTGGCCTTTATAATAATAATCTGTTTTAGATAAGTCATCTGGGTTTCTAAATTCTTCATCATTTCCTTTGTAGTTTTGCCAATCTTCTTCGCTTTCTGGTAATTTAACATTTCCAGCTCTTGAATCTATATCTTGTACGATTGATGCGTTCGTTGCATCTTTCATTCCTGTTATTTCAGCAATATTGGTAACTACTTTTCCTATTGCATCATTTGTTACTTGTAAAACTATTTGAACTGTAGTTTTTTGTGATTTTTCAATTCTAATATTTGATGTGCTTGTTGTAACATAACTATTAGTATCTTTGTTATATGTCCATGAATTTGGTGTGTTTACACCATCATCTGTTACATATTCTAATCCGCTTGGTGGTAAGTAATCTGTTATTTGTGAAACTGTTATTGCTTGTTCACCCTCATTTAAAACTGTAATTTCATATGTTATTCTATCACCAACTTTAACTTCTACTGGATCTTTTGGATGAATATATTCATATTGATTGAATATTCCTGCCTCTTCTTTTTTGTCTTTAGATTGTTCAGGTGTTCTTTTCTCACTGGCTTGTCCTGATTCTGTTGAATCTGCACTCCAAATAATTTGCCATCCTGAACCATTTTGTCTTTTTATAGTTTTAATATGTTTTCTTAATGCGACATCATAGTTTGTTTCTATTGTTATATCAAAATTTTTTTCTGTTTCTGTTTTTTGTCCAGGATTTTCTGTTCTTTGTATTGAAAGTAAAGATTGATCTTGTTCTTCTCTTTTCCAAACTGTTCCTGTAGCTTCTCCCATTGTTGGTTGTGTTTCTACTTCAATTTTTATTTTTCTTGCTTTTGCTCTTGTTCGTAATTGTATATAAAAATCTTTTCCGTTAAGTCCTGATTTTGTACAAGATAATCTTTTTGCATCTGCTCCTGTACCATCAGTTATAAAATAATTATCACTAGTTTCTGTTCCATCACTTGCTTGTAATGTTATTTTTACTGAATAATCAACATTTTCTTGCTCATTTTCTATTTTAAATGGTCCTAAGAAAATATATCCATTTACATTTTGCGGTTTTATCTTGTCAACACTATCTCCTCTATTTTCTTCTGTCTCACCAGAGTAAGTAATATTTGGTGCAGTTACTTCTCCTGATACACTTGGTAAAATATCTGTATCTGATGAACAATTTTTACCATAATATTCAATTATTTTATTTATGTATTCTTTTCTTGAACCTGTTAGTGCACTCCATGCAGAACCATTAAAATATTGTGTTGCTCCAATTTCTATCCCATTTGTAATTTCCCAGATAGCAAATTGTAATGCAAATACTATATCATCTTCTGTTAGTACATTTTTTATTTCATCAACTGTTAATTTATTTTCTGTTCCGTCATTTAATTCACTATTAAATATTTTTTCTAGTTTTAGATTTTTTAATGTATCTGAATCTTCTGGAATTATAGCATTTTTAATTAACCATTGTATTTTTTTGGCTTTTGTACTATCTATATCTGATTTAGCCTGTTGCAATGTTTCATTACTTGCAGGTCCTAAGCTTGTATATTCTGCATCTAACTCTCCATTTTCTTGTGGATATTTTTTGTCTCTATCAAGACAAAGTATTGTTGTTTCAAAATCTTTTGAACCATTTACATCTGCATAAATTCTGTATGCAGGATTATATTGAGTATCAACTGCATAACCAGCTGTAATTGCATCTCCTTTTCCATTTAGTCTTTTACTAGCATGTGGCATTTCAATGCCAAACTTCTGCTTAGTATCTTTTTCCGAATTTGCAATTTTAGCAATTACTTGCGACGATGTAGAGAACATCAGGACTGCAATACACAGTAGCGATATTAACTTTCTAATAATTCTAAATTTCTCTATTTTCATATTATTTTTGATAAAATTCTCCTAATTATCTGATTGTATATCATCATTCTATCTTTTCTACGTTTTTTGTCAATTCCAGTTTTTTTCTCTAACGCTTGATACACTAGAGTAATCTATTTTCTATCTTATATTACAATTTTGTTAAGTTTTTATAAAATTTATTCTCGTTTTCCTTTGATAAATAAGCTTTCAGGATATTTTTTATAGTAATATTTTCCAATCTTTTATCATAATGTGAATTATTAGGAAGGTGAAGTATGAAATTTTTTAGATTTATTATAGCTTTTATCTTAGTATTTTCAATGTGTTCATCAGTTTTGGCAGATGATGTTCAAGAAACTTATGAAACTATTTCTATAAATTCAGAAGTTACTGATTCTGTTCCTCAAATAAATTCAAAATATGTAGCTGTTTTTGAACGTAATTCAAAAACTTTTTTATATGAAAAAAATTCTCAAGAAAAATGCAAAATGGCATCCACGACAAACATTATGACATCATAAAAGATATTTTATTTTTCATTCTTTATTATTCCTATCTGTCAAAAAGAACAATAGCGGACAGTATTAGCATTTTTGCTATTTATGACATTTTAAAGTCCGCGTCAATTGTTCGCCTGCCAAAATTTCTTTAGAAATTTTGTGTAGATTTGTGGCGAAGCCTTTATATAATAGGAAATGCGAAGCACTTTTCTATTATATAACAATAGCGGACATTCTTATTTATCATATTATATAAATTCATTGCAAAGTCCGCGTCAATTGTTCGCCTGCCAAAATTTCTTTAGAAATTTTGTGTAGATTTGTGGCGAAGCCTTTATATAATAGGAAATGCGAAGCACTTTTCTATTATATAACAATAGCGGACATTCTTATTTATCATATTATATAAATTCATTGCAAAGTCCGCGTCAATTGTTCGCCTGCCAAAATTTCTTTAGAAATTTTGTGTAGATTTGTGGCGAAGCCTTTATATAA
>CANQAH010000070.1 GCA_947588885.1 uncultured Clostridia bacterium | reverse complement strand
TTCAACAAAAAAAATAGCAAATTAGAAAATTTATTTTCCAATTCGCTATTTTTTTGTGCTACTTTTTCAGCAGCCTCTTTAAAAAAGCCTCTTATTTTTTAATTAAATTATTTAAAGTACAGATTGTATTGAAATATAAACTACAAGTATAGTAAATATTGCAAGTATAGATGAAAGTAAGCATTGTTTTGCAAATTTAGGATGTTCACCTATATTAAGTAAAAATATTATTATTCCAAAAGGTGGAATCAAGAAGCATAAAAATTTTAAGAAAAGATCTGCTTCACGTTCATTTTCAGTAACAGGTTGCCCACAATGTACACAAAAAGCACTTTCTTTTGAAATTCTTTTTTTGCAACATTTGCAGTAAATCATATTTGGAAATTTTTCTTCAAGTTTATATTCTTCAAATTTTTCATTTAATGAATGAGAAAATGTCATAAGTACACTTTCATCATTAGTGGAGTCTATTAAATTTTTGATTTGACTAATTGTAGAAAATTTAAAATTTTCTGCGTTAGATACAAAATCAAAAACATAAATTTTTCCAGGTATATCGATTTCTAATGCTTTAATTTGGAATATATCAATACTTTCAATTTTATTTAATCTAACATCTAAAGTTTTTAATTTAAATAATCCCCATTTACCAATAATTCTTTTATTAGTTAGACATACTTCTCTGTTTAAAAAATATAATGTTACATAAATTGAGAAGAAAAATATTAAAATATTAGTAACTAAAATTAAGAAATACATTTTATTATTGTTAAAGAAAAATTCAAGAATTGTTCTAGGAAATAATATAACTGCAATTGCTAAAAGTGATATAATAAAACCATAAGCTAAATTGCTTGTTTTTAATCTTTCGATTATTTTTTCATCTCTATCTAAATTGCTTAATATATAATTAACCCCATTTAGTGATTTTTTCTTTTGTTTTAAATTTCTTTTTGAGAGCAATTCTCTATAACATTCAATACATAAACCTCTTTTTAAATCGGCTTCACGACCGCATTTATAACATTTCATAAATTTACCTCATCATTTGTTTATAAATTAAAACTATAAAAATATTATATATTATATAAATTTATAAGTCAATTAAATGTTGCACTTTTTTGAAAAATATAAAAATATCTTTTATAAAAAATACAAAAAAAATAAAAAAGTTTTAAAAAAGTATTGACTTTTTTTAAAAAAGAGAGTATTATATAGAGGCAGTTGATTTGGTGAGTACGGGCTATTAGCTCAGTTGGTAGAGCACTTGACTTTTAATCAAGTTGTCCCGCGTTCGAATCGCGGATAGCTCACCAAGGACTTTTTAATAGTCCTTTAAAAGGCCCCTTGGTCAAGCGGTTAAGACATCGCCCTTTCACGGCGGAGACATGGGTTCGATTCCCGTAGGGGTCACCAAATGCCACTTTAGCTCAGCTGGTAGAGCAACTGACTTGTAATCAGTAGGTCGTCCGTTCGATTCGGACAAGTGGCTCCAATAAACGCTTTATAACTTGTTTTAAAACTTGTTATGAGGTGTTATTTTTTTCTTTAATTTGCCTATTTTTTGACTTGTATAAAAAGCTAATTTTATGGCTCAATGTCAATAGTTTGGGTGAAACATCTGTAAAGTTGTTTTACATTAGCTAATTTTATAGAAAAAATTAAAAACTTTTAAATATTCGCTTGAAATATGTATATAAATAGTATATAGTAGTTTACATAGAAAATGAGAATAATCAGGTGTGGTTTTGCCTTCAAACCTCGATTCTTCGAGAGTGAGGAGGTGATACATATGATAGAAACAGCTTTATTAAATATAATCCATTTATTATTATTCGGCTTAATTGCCGAAACTATCTGTGTATTTGCCTTAATTATACTTGTTATAGTTTTGAGCAAATAAAAAAGAAAACTCACATCTGTACTTTGGCTAGTGTATTTGTGAGTTTTCATACATATATCTGAGCAAAACTACATTTGTAGTTTCTCATTTTCTATATTATTATACACAGATTTTTAACAAATGTCAAATGAAATTTGATATTATTATATAAAAAATATTTGTTTGAAATAGCCTTTTTTAAATGTTCTTGTAATATGGGAGTGAGTAATAAAAAATGAAAATAGAAAAAATAGCAATAGTTACAGGTGGCGCTAGAGGAATTGGTAAGGCAATTGTATACGAACTTGCTAAAAATGAAAATATAAAAATAGTTTTAAATTATAATCATTCTGAAGAAAATGCAATTGAAATAAAAAAAGAATTAGGAAATAAAATAGAGATTTTTAAAGCAGATGTTTCAAAAAGGGAAGAAGTAAAAAAACTTGTAAATTATACATTAGAAAAATTTGGTAAAATTGATATTTTAATTAATAATGCTGGGATATCACAGGAAAAAATGTTTACTGATATAACTGATGAAGATTGGAATAATATGTTACAAGTTAATTTAACTTCTGTATTTTATACAATTCAAGAAGTGTTACCAAATATGATACATAATAAATTAGGGTGTATTATAAATATTTCATCAATATGGGGAATTACTGGAGCATCTTGTGAAGTACATTATTCAGTTGCAAAAGCTGGAATAGATGGTTTAACAAAGAGTTTAGCAAAAGAACTTGGACCATCTAATATAAGAGTAAATTCAGTTGCACCAGGAATAATTATGACAGATATGAATAAAAATCTTTCTAATGAAGAAATAAAAAGTATTACTGATGAAATACCATTAGGATGTGTTGGAAAATCAGAAGATATTGCTAAATGCGTTTTATGGTTAATTGAAGATAATTATACAACAGGTCAAGTAATTTCTCCAAACGGAGGGTGGTTAATATAAATAAAAAAGTATCCAATAAAAATATCAAAAATTATTGGGTACTTTTTATTTTTCTTTTATATTTACCAGAAATTAATTTAGGTAAAAAAGAAATTGCTTTATAAATATTTAATTTAAATTTTTTCTTCCATAAGTAAAATTTGGTTAATTTTCTAGGAGAAATTAATGCATATTCACCATCTAATGCTATTAAACTTAAATCAGCTGGTTCAATTTTAAATATATAATTTTCTAAATTATTATTGTCCCATTCATATTTGTCATTAAAAAAACATACATTAAATGTAGTGCTATCAATAATTTCTACTTCGGCTTGATATCCCAATTCAGTTTTTTCCATTTCGATATCTTGTACATTATCCCAATTTTCTCCAAAACCATAATGAAAAAAAACTTTTTGTGAATCATCACTAAAAAATTTACCAGTATAAAAAATTTTTATTTTACTAAATGGTGTTAGTCTATCAGTATTAAAAAATATATTTTTGACTAATTCCATAGAACCTCCAAAAAGTAATATATAGTATGAAAAGATTTTTAATTAAATTTCTTCTTTTCATACTTACATATAGTAAAGATTTTTTCTTTAAATTATTATATTATTAAGTAAAAACAATATCAAGTAACTAATATAATTTTACGCAAATGTAATTGATTTGTAAAAATAAAGTAAAATTACTTATATATAAATTTTTCCAATAATGTAAAAATTTTTAACTGAATTTAAATCGATATCTGGAATTTCTTTATTTTCAGCTCTAAGTACAAGTCCATTTTTGCGATATAATAATCTACGAATTAAAAATTGGTCTCCAACTTTAAATATGCCAACATCTTTATTTGAAAGCAATCCAGCGATTTCAACAAATACAAATTCATCTTTTTTAATTAAAGGATCCATATCGTCATTTGGAACTTTATAAGCAAAAGCAGCATTTGAAAATTTTGATGGACAATCTATAAATGATTCTAAATTTGAAAAAGCTGGTATTTTATTATAAGCTATATAATTTAAATAATTATATTTTTCTTGTTCTATACTTAAACTTTTATCATAAGTATGTAATAGTTCTTCGTAAGGTATATCTAGTGCTTGACAAATTGAAAAAAGTGCTTTATGACTTGGATTACGTTCACCTTTTTCAATATGAGTTAAATGTCCAACATTAATTCCAGTTAATTCAGAAAGTTTAGTTTTAGTTATACCTTTTTGTTTACGTATTATTGATATCATATTTCCTATCATCTTTTGTACTCCTTTTTTTATTTATATTAATTGCTAAATTATTGTAATTATATATATAATTTTTGGAGTTGTCTAGCAAATTATTAAAATTTAAAAATAAATTAACATTTTACATTGCACAAAAGCATTTGTTGTGATAATATTATTAAAAAATTAATATAGAAAGGATTTTTTGCAAAATGTCTGCTAAAAAGAACACAAATTCAAGTAAAAGTACTCAAAAAAATGAGATAAATAATACTACCAAAAAGCAAAATAATGAAAATAATTTAGCAAAAGGAAATAAAAAAGTAGATACACAAAAAATGCAGGGAAAAAATAATTCGAAAAAATCTGAAAATAAAAGTGGAAATACAGTAAAAAATTCATCTGTAAATAAATCAAATGCATCAAAAAAGCAAAGTGAAAATAAACCTAAAAAACAAACCACTAATAAATCAAGCACATCAAAAAAACAAACTGCAAATAAATCGAATACTACAAAAAAGCCAGAGGTAAAAAAAGAAAATTCATCAAATAAAAAGAATGTTTCAAATGTAACAAAGGTAAATACTAATACAAAACCAAATAAATCTGAAAATAATGTTGAGAAAAAATCAGAAATTAAAAAAGAAAATTCTGCATTAAATAATTCAAAATTAATTGTTAAAGAAGATGCAAAAATAGCTAAAAGTAAAGTTAATGATGCTCAGACTTTAGAAAATAAAAAAAGAAAAATATTAGCAGTAACTATTAATATTTCAGCGGTATTATTAATATTATTGATATTTTCTACTATTTTTGCAATTTTATTTGCAGGAAAAAATACTATTGCTAGAGGAGTTAGCATAAAGAATATTGA
The DNA here is from genome assembly GCA_947588885.1 of uncultured Clostridia bacterium. Classification (GTDB taxonomy): domain Bacteria; phylum Bacillota; class Clostridia; order TANB77; family CAG-508; genus UMGS1994. The sequence continues at coordinate 1,993 of CANQAH010000070.1, read as the reverse complement.
TGTTTCTAATTTAACTTATGAAGAGGCTAGAGCTAAATTAGAAGAGGCTTTTAAAGTAGAATTAAATGTTAATATAGATTTAAAATATAAAGATTATTCTTATACATTGAAATCTGAAGATATTGGATTAAAATATGATATAGATGATGTGCTAAATCAAGCATATCAAATTGGAAGAGGATCAAGTATAATTAGAAATAATTATTCACTTATTGCTACTGCATTCACAAATAAAAATATAGATTTTAAATTTGATTATAATGAAGAAGAATTAAACAAAATTGTAGATTATATATCTACAGATGTTCCAGATTTAATGATGCAATATTCTTATTATATTGAGGAAAATGATTTAATAATAAATTCTGGAGTAGATGGTATACAAGTAAATAAAGATGAATTAAAAGAAGAAATATTAAATAATGTTGCAAATAGGAATGTAAAAGATTTAATACAAAATTATAAAAATAGTACGATTGATATACCATATTCAAGTGTTAAAGCAGATAAAATTGATCTAGAAAAGATACATAATGAAATATATTCAGAACCAAAAAATGCATATTATACAGAAGCAACGGAAACTACTGATTTTGCTATATTCCCAGATTCTGATGGAATTGATTTTGCAATTAGTATGGAAGAAGCTAAAAATATTATTTCTCAAGAAGGAAATACAGAATATGTAATTCCTTTAAATAGAAAAAAAGCTGATATAACAATAAATGATATAGGAATTGAAGCATTTCCATACAAAATTTCAACATTTCCAACAAAGTATGATGCAAGTAATTTAAATAGGAGTGAGAATTTGCGAATAGCTGCTTCTAAAATAAATGGAACTGTATTAATGCCAGGAGAAAAGTTTTCATTTAATGCTGTTGTTGGTGAAAGAACAATAGCTGAAGGGTATAAAGATGCTGCTATATATTCTGATGGGCAAGTTGTTGATGGATTAGCAGGGGGAATATGTCAGATTTCGTCAACATTATATAATGCAGTTTTATTAGCAAATTTGCAAATTGATGAAAGATATAATCATTCATTTACAACATCTTATGTTCAAGCAGGAAGAGATGCAACAGTTGTTTATGGTGTAAAAGATTTTAAATTTACAAATAATAGGGAATATCCAATAAAAATTGAAGCAATAGTTGCAAATGGTGTAGCAACATTTAACATATATGGAATAAAACAGAAAAATGAATATAGTGTAAAAATAATACCTGTTACAACTGAAACTACACCATATAAAGTTCAAACTATTACAGATGCATCATTACCTGCAGGAAAGATTAAAATAGTGCAAGCAGGAGCTTCTGGGTGTAAAGTTACAACATATAAAGAAGTATCTTTAAATGGAGTTGTAATTTCAAAAGAAGTAATTTCAAATGATGTATATAAAGTAATGACTAGAATAGTAAGAAAAGGTCCAAGTTCAGCACCAGCTTCAGCTACACCGGTTCCAGCACCTGCAACAACGCCTGCACCAGCACAATAAAAATTTTATGTAGAAGAGCATCATTTATATTATAATAGTGGTATTTTTACTAATGTTATAAGAGAAATGGTGCTCTAAAGCAAATTGTTTACGTTTGTGATAAATTATAAAAGTAAAATATTGGTTGAGTTTGTGAATTAAAATTTGAAAATTGTATTGACAATAATAGAATTAGAGTTGTATAATATTCGTGTTAAGAATTTAAATTGGGTAAAAAGTGTAACATAATTTAATATATGCGCCATTAGCTCAGTTGGTAGAGCAGTTGACTCTTAATCAAATGGTCGGAGGTTCGAATCCTCTATGGCGCACCAAGCGAGAGATATATTGTTTTATATCTCTTTTTTATTTCGTAAAGATAGAGGATTCGAAATTGAAATATAATAATTTTGAGTATATTTATTAAATATTTTTAATAAAATTATAAATTTCTAATATTACATTTTTAGTATAATCCATTGTAATTTTATATTTATCATCAAGAACATATTT
>CANQAH010000069.1 GCA_947588885.1 uncultured Clostridia bacterium | reverse complement strand
CCAGCTTTAAATACTGGAGCTTTTGATGCAGGTATTTTAATTTCTTCTTTAGTTTGTGGGTTTCTTCCTTTTCTAGCTGCTCTTTTTCTTACTTCAAAAGAACCGAATCCAACTAATTGAACTTTATCTCCTTTTTCTAATGCTGACATAACTGTTTCAACGAATGCATTAATTGTTGTTTCAGCGCCTTTTTTTGTGTCTCCTGTTTTTGCAGCTACTGCTGCGATTAATTCAGCTTTGTTCATCTTTTTACCTCCTAATAGATTTTAGTATTTATGTAGATTTTGAATTCTACAATATATTTATTCGCCAATATAATTTAAAATCCTTCTTTTTTTTATTATTTTTTTCTTATTTTTCAAGGTTTGCAAACTTTTTTTGAAAAATTTTAGTTTCTTTATTTACATAAATGTGCTTTATGTAATATCTTGTAAATCTGTTCTCCCTTAGGCAACATCTCAATTTCATCTTTTGAAAATACTCTTAAAATTAGTAAACATATTGCAAAAACAATTATTGCAACTAAAATTGTAATTACTGTTAAAATTCTTATACCGATAAATGGTTTTAATACAAAATAAACTCCATAAGATATAACACTCATTATTATAGTAGATAAAATAGGCTTAATAGATAATCCTATCAATGAAAAATTCAATTTTGTTGATCTAGTTAACACTGTGTACACAATTATAAATGAAGTTAAATGGCATATTACAGAGCCAATCGCTGCACCATTTTCATATATTCCTTCCATAGGTATTAAAACAATATTAACAACAGCTTTTGCCAACACTCCTATTCCTAAGGCAATTGCTGGAACTTTAACTTTACCTAAACCTTGAAGCATTCCATTTATTGTTTGTGCAAGTATTGTAAATATAATAGTAAATGCTGAAATTGAAAGTAAAACTCCACCTTCACTAGCATTTGGGAACAATAAAAGCAATATTTCCTTTGAATATAAACACATTCCTGCTGTGCAAGGTAATCCTATTAATAAACTAACTAATAAAGAAAAAGATATTCTTTTATTAATAGTATCTTGATCTTTTCTTGCACGTGCCGCAGAAATTGCTGGAACAAGTGCCGTAGCAAATGCAACATTAAATGCAAGTGGTAATGAAGTAAGTATATCCACTTTTGCACTTAATATACCATATTTAGCTTTTGCAACATCTTCTCCCAAAATCGGTTTTAACAATTTTACTACTGTCATTGAATCAACTAACTTATTAAAAGAAGATAATATTGCCGTTAATGAAACTGGTATTGAAATCCATAATATTGTTTTAACAACACTTTTAAATGTTGTATTTTGACTTTTTACACCTGGAGCATTTTTAAGCGAAATATATTTTATTTCTTTTCTATAATATCTATATAAATATAGAAAACTCATTAATATTGCTGAACTTGTTGCTGCTGTTGCTGCTGCTGCCATTAATATTGTATTTGAACTTGTAAGAATAATAGCAAGCTCTACAAAAACTATTGTAAAAGCTGTTTTACAAAATTGTTCAAATGATTGAGCATGTGCTGTTGCTTTCATTTGTTCTCTTCCTGCAAAATATCCTCTAAAAACAGATGATACAGCAACAAAAAATACACCTGGTGATAAAATCATAAGAGTTATCTTTGATTCAGGAATATCTAACCATGTATTTGAAATAAATCCAGCTCCAAAAAATAATAATAAAGTGCCTGTCATTCCAATTAATCCAAATGTAATTATCGCAACTTTAAAAACTCTATGAGCTCCTTCATTATCACCAATTGCAACTCTTTCAGATATTAATTTAGAAATAGCATTGGGTATTCCTATTGAAGACACTGATAACAATAATGCATATATTTGGTAACTTCCCATATATAATGCATTTCCCATGTCTCCGAAGCCTTTTCTATTTGTTAAATATAAAGTTTGTACTAATCCTAATAGTTTAATCAAAACTTGTGAAAATATTAAAATTAGAATGCCTTGAAGAAAAGTTTCTTTTTTCCTTTCTTTCACTTTTTCTGTTTTTTCTAGCATCGTAAAAAAATCCTTTCTTTAAATATACACATTATATTTATATTACACTACAATTTCAAGTATTTTGTTTTTTTCACACATCATTAATTTTTATTCTGTTTTTTTCGTACTAAATTTCCCAAAAATAATATTCTTCTTCCGTATTATAATTTATCTTTCTAATTAATACAAAATCAATTTATACAATTTCTCAAGAAAAGATAAAATACATAAATTAAACTTTACAGCATTTGCAGTAAGAAAAATTCAGTTTCTTTCAAAAAAGTTTTACATAATATATTGACAATTTGTTCGATGTCTGATATACTTAAAAAGTCGCAAGTTAAATTTCCTCGCTCACACAGGAGGACCCATTACATCAAAAAATAATTTTTAGGAGGAGATAGCATGACAAAGATTTTATGGCTCAGCAGACACTCGTTAACAGCAGATCAGATCGCTGACCTTACCCGTATTTACGGTGACGTAGAAGTGAAACCCTACGACGCAACCGTAAGCAGCTGGAAGGACGTCGTTCAGATCGGAAAGGACTGTGACATTCTCGCGGTAGTATTGCCTCCTGCTATTCTGGCGGATTTGGTGAACCCGAGAAACAATGTCAAGCCGGTGATTCGCGCCAAGGCAAACCGGATTGCAACGGGTAATACCGTAGTGAATCCAGCCACTGGCAAAGAAGAGGCAGAGTATAGATTCGAGCACGCTGGATGGGAGCGGATCATTAAGATTGAGGTGGTTGTAGAAGCACTGTAAAAAGTGCAAAAAAACTGTCTCTGCGCTCTGTAACTGTAAATTAAAATAGTTTAAAAATGCCGTAAAAAGCACTAATAAACTGTTTTAATCTCATAGTAACCATAAACTTTAGTTTGGCAGGACTCTACAATGTAGAGCCTGCCCTTTTCTTTATACTTTTTTTCTATATATAAATCCGTTTTAAAAATTTTACTATATATAATTCTTAAATATGCACATTATATTTATATAGCACTACAATTTCAGTTATTTTATTTTTTACATATTCTTAATTACAGACCTGCTTTTTTCATACTAATTTTCCAAAAAGTATTGTTTTTTTCGCCTTTTTGTAAGATAATATAAGTATGTAATTTTATGTGAAAGTGGTGAATAATTTGTTTAAATCAATAGGAGAATTTCTTGGAACTAATTTAGATAAATTTTTAAAGAAATTAAAAACTGATAGAAATACATTTTTTACTTACATATTAACATTATTTTCAGTTTATATTTGTTTAGATAGAATTGTAGAAATGCTATTTTTAATTTTCACAGGTGTTTCAGTATCTTATTGGGGCCCATTTGTTTATACTGCTGCCCTAGCCTGCCCTGTTTTTGCATTTCTATTTAGTGCAGGATCACAGTTTGCTACTGATGAGGCTAAAAAATTTTCAATGTTTAAACTCTATTATATAGCCTTATATATCATAGCAATTTCAATGATTACACAATGGGTTAATCAAGTTTTGTGGTTTATATTATTCTCCCTTCCTAATTATGCTGGATTAGTTAATACCTTTATGGATTTAATAAAACCTGCTTTTACAGCAATAGCTTGTTATTTACCAATCATAACAATTTTACCTGTTATAAAGAAGATGCTTTTAACATATGCAGATACAAAAGACATTAGAGATTCTGTTGCAGATTATAATGGTATTTCACTATCTGCTCCAGGAGATAATATTGGGCCTTACACATGTGAAATGCTTATTTGTAGAGATGTTGAAACAGGAAAAATTGTTAAAACTCCTGAATCAAGAAGATTTGAAGCTACTTTAATCGTTGGTGTATCTGGTGCTGGTAAAACTACAATGGCATTTGAACCAATGATTGCTCGTGATATTGAAAGAAAATTTTTCTTTAGAGAAGCTTCAAAAGAATTGGGATTTGTAGCATTAAAAACTGGTATCGCATCAATTAGAGAACCATTCTCTAATGAATATATAAATGAAAACTTTTCTTTGGATATGTTAGAAATACGTCCAGGAAAAGAACATATTTTTAAAAACTATTTACAAAAATTAATATACTATTCTTCAGGTTCACAAAATATATATAAAAATTTAGGTCTTACTTATGTTGCACCTGACTATGAATCAATTTCACACATAATAGAAATATTAGATAATTTTGATATGAAATATAATTTAGTTGATCCTAACGATATGAATTCAATCGGATTAAATCCATTCATATTTGAAGATCCAGTAAAAACATCTTTAGCAATTTCAGCTGTTTTAAAAAGAATGTATGAAACAAACGAAGTTACTACACAAGAAGCATACATGCAAAATATTACGACACAAGCAATTGAAAACTTATCATTATTACTAAAAGAAGTATATCCAAAAACACACAATGGTCTACTTCCTAATTTGGAAGATTTACTTATGATGTTAAATAACTTTGAACTTGTTGAACAATTCTGTGAAAAAATGAAAAATTTCCCAGAACTTGCTGATAAATATAAAATATTACTTACATATTTTAAAAATAATTTTTACGAAGGTTCACCTGGTTATAAAGATACAAGAAAATCATTACAAGCTTCAAGCTCACAACTTGAAAATCTACTTCGTTTCCCAGGAGTAAGAAATATTTTATGTAATAGAACAAATAATATAAATTTTGATAATGCTTTAAGAGATGGTGAAATTACACTTATTTGTACAAGACGTGGAGATTTAGGTGCTACTGTAAATAAAGCTTTTGGTCTATTCACATTACTATTAATGCAGCATTCGATAATTTCTAGACCAGGTATTGAAAAATCTAGAATACCACACTTCTTGTATATTGATGAATTTCCTCCATTTGTTTGCAAAGCAACAGAAGACTTCTTTACTTTATTTAGAAAATATAGAGTTGGATTAATTATATCAGCTCAAAACTTATCTCAATTTGGAACAAATGACACTTTAAATAGTAGACAAAGTTATAGACAAACAATACTTGCAAACTGTACTACAAAAATTGTATTTGGTAATAATACACCTGAAGATAACCAATGGTGGGAAGAAGAATTTGGTGATAAGAGAGAATGGCAATTTACCAATACTTATAATACAGATAAACTTGAATATGACGCTAAATATGGATCAATCAAATGGGCATGGGTTAAAAACTTTAAAGCTGGTAAAATTCAATCTCAGAAATTCAAAGCAATTATTTATAAAACTAGAGACGTTAAAGGTAAAATGCTTGTGGGAAAAGGAAAACTTGATTTCCTTGAATCAAAATATAAAGAAAAACATTCACCAAAAATGTTTAATTTCTCTAAGTATTATGATTCAGCAACTACTGACTTTGAAGATGAAAAAACACTTGCAGCTGCTGGTGTATCTGCAGATGGTTCAGATTTTGATCCTATACAATATACTAATACAACAGATGCTCGACTATTCTATGAAAACGATGGAGCAATAACTTATAATATAACTAAACCAAAAAAATAAGGCTTAACGCCTTATTTTTTTTACTATTTCCAAATATCTCCATTTACAAATTTAGTTAATGCCATTATAAAAGCTTCTTTTGTTAAATCAATTCTTGAAATTTTGTCATGTGTTAGAAAACTAATTCCTCCCTTTCCTAACCTTATTTCTTTTTCATTAAATATTTTATCCATGACTTGTCCTAAATCAGTTTTTATAATCTCATCAACATATTTATCAGGAACCGGAAAACCTGGTGAATTCCCCCAAGACTCTTCTCCATCTTTATTTTTTATAACTGCAACATTAACTATTGTCCATCTTCCAAGATTTTTTGTAATTCCAGATTCTATGCCTAAAAAATAATCAGCTTCAATATTATTTTCTTTTGCATATTGCATTAAATTATTAACTCGATTTTTAGCACCTATATATATTTCTTCATTTAAAGGTTCATCACTCACATCTGAGCTAACCGGAATTCCTTCAATCTCAACATCTCTAAAATATTCTAAAAAAGCCTGTTCTGCTCCAGCAATCTTTCCAGGATTTTTAGTTCCTATTAAAATTTTCACTTTTAATTTCCCCTTTTCACAAATTTTGAAACAAAGAATCCTTCCATTGTTTTAGAAGGTAATATTTTAATTGATTTACTTATAGTTTTATCTATATCTTCATTATAACCACTAATTGAATCTTTTATTTTTATACCAATATCAATAAGTTCTATATTGAAATTTTTTAATGCCCAGTCTAGTATAAATTCATTTTCCTGCTTATTTATTGTACAAGTTGAATATACGAGTATTCCCCTATCTTTCAGACATTTGAAAGCACTCGCAAATAACTTTTTCTGCATCTTAACAAGATCATTTACTGCTTTTAAAGACCACCCTCTATATGTTAATGGACTTGTTGCAACAAACCTTCCTTCACCACTACAAGGAGTATCTAGTAAAACCTTATCAAAAGCTCCTTCATACAAATCTCCTAAACGTTCTCCCCTTCCATTAATAACTTCAATTATTTTTGAATCTTGCATTTGAACATTATATTTTAATCTTTCACATCTAATTTTATCTAATTCATTTGCTAAAATATATCCTTCATTTTTCATAAGACAAGCCATTTGTGTTGTTTTACTTCCAGGTGCTGCAGTCATATCTAATACTTTATCTCCAGGCACAGGGGACAAAACTAATGGCGGGATCATACTAGATAAACTTTGAAAATAAATATAGCCTTTGTCGTATATATCAAATTTTTGAATATCTTTTTCCTTTGCATTTTTAATTACTAAAGCATCATCATACCAAGGAACTCTTTCAAATTTAATATTTTGCTCTTTAAAATATCTCATCAAACTTTGTACATCATATTTTAATGTGTTTACCCTTAAAGTAACATACCTTTCGTCTGTCATTCCTTGTAGAATTTTATCAACTGTAACTGGTGAATAATTGTCATATAATTCTTCAATAAATTCATTTGGCAATCTTCTTTTTATTTCATTTATAGATAACATACTTTTCCCTTTTCTAATAAGTTTTGGTAGCAATTTAAAAACGAATTTCTCGCATTGAAATCATATCTTTACCATACATCT